>NZ_BTIR01000006.1:0-2011 GCF_036247985.1 Bradyrhizobium sp. TM239
CACTCGAAGCCGTCGACGCTGACGGCGTCGCAGCCGATCCGCTCGGCCTTGAGTGAGTGACGCACCGAGGTGCATTTGTGGATGACCTTGATGCCCGCCGCCTTCAGCGCCGGCATGTATTGTTCGGGACTGCGGCCCGCCGTCTCCACCGCCTTGATGCCACCCTCGACGATGGCCGCAATGTATTCCGGATAAGGCGGCGCGGCGAAGGTCGGCAGGAAGGTGAGGTTCACGCCGAACGGCTTNNCCGCCCTGGATGATGGGGTGCTCGATGCCGAACAGTTCGGTGATCGCGGTCTTCACTAAGATACCTCCCGGAATCTGCTTAAGTTGGGTTCAGTCTAGCCGGACTTCTGCGCCGCGGTCACCATTTCTCTCCGAAGGGGGATCTCCATTTCAAGGGTCCGCGAGGCCCACACCTCGTGAGAGCCCCGCTGCCAGTCGTGAACGCCTGCTCAAAAAGAAGCGCGGCACAGTGCGTGCCGCGCTTGTCTCTGACGTCTCACGGGAAGCGCGCCTGTCTCAGTGCGTCTTCGTCTCGTGCCATTTCTCGAGATCGGGCTTCTCCTCGTCCGATCCCTGCTCCTTCTCCGGATTGCCCTTCCAGGGCTTGTCCGTCTGTCGGTGCGAACCCCAGTCGTTCTGCTGCCGGGGATCGTCGTTGGGCCGTTCCTTGCTCATCGATCTCTCTCCGTGAACATCAAGCGAAGGGAACGCCGTAATAGGAGTTGATACCGCGTACCGCGGCGTCATCACCCCAGTTCCAGTCGCTTCGTTCGCCGTATTTTGGCGCCCCTTCCAGTTCCTTGGTGGTGATGCCGGTGACGTACCCGCCAAGCTCCGTGTCGTATTTCAGCGACTGCCAGGGCAACGGGTAGTGATCGTTGCCGAGGCCCAGGAATCCGCCGAAGCCGAGCACGGCGTAAGACACCCTGCCGCTGACCTTGTCGATCATCACGCGTTCGATCGAACCGATCCGATTGCGGTCGGCGCCGTAGACCGACGTTCCCTCGACCTTGTCGCTGCCGATCAGCCGTCCCATCTCGCTGCGGCCCAGCTCGCCTTGATTCAGCATCTCGCTCCTCCACTCAGCCAATGTGAATCAACCGGACAGATAAGCGATCGTTCCGGCGCCGATGTTCCCGGCAGCGATCGAGGAACATCACGGCGAAGGAGCCGTTTTCCGAGGCTCATGCACAGCCGAGGCCGCTGCGATGTCCCAGACCGTCTCCGACTTCATCGTCCAGCGTCTGCATCAATGGGGCGTGCGCCACATCTTCGGCTATCCCGGCGACGGCATCAACGGCGTGTTCGGCGCGNNGCGCGATGAACCGCGCCGAAGGCAAGATCGGCTTCGTGCAGGCGCGGCACGAGGAGATGGCGGCATTCATGGCGAGCGCTTACGCAAAATTCTCAGGGGAGTTCGGCGTTTGCATCGCGACCTCGGGCCCGGGCGCTTCGCATCTCATCACCGGGCTCTACGATGCGCTACTCGATCACCAGCCGGTGCTGGCGATTGTCGGTCAGCAGGCCCGCAACGCCCTCGGCGGGCATTATCAGCAGGAGATCGACCTTCTCTCCATGTTCAAGGACGTCGCCGGTGCCTACGTCATGCAGGCCTCCTCGCCTGCGCAGGTGCGACATTTGATCGACCGAGCCGTGCGGATCGCGCTGGCGCGACGGGCCCCGACCGTGATCATCCTGCCCAACGACCTGCAGGAAGAGCCTTACGAGAACCCGCCACGTGCCCACGGCACGCTGCATTCCGGCATCGGCTACAGCGCACCCAGCATCATGCCGCGTGAGGCCGATCTCGAGCGCGCCGCGGAAGTGCTGAATGCCGGCAAGAAGGTCGCGATGCTCGTCGGCGCCGGCGCACTTGGCGCCACCGACGAGGTGATCGCCGTCGCTGACCGCCTCTCGGCCGGCTGCGCCAAGGCGCTGCTCGGAAAGGCAGCGCTGCCCGACGACCTGCCGTGGGTGACCGGCTCGATCGGCCCGCTCGGCACCG
>NZ_BTIR01000007.1:0-229511 GCF_036247985.1 Bradyrhizobium sp. TM239
TAGATTCACAGCCTCTGAGGCGGCCGCTTCTTCAGCGGCCCTCGAAGGGCGACGGCCCGGCTGCATCTCGGCCGCTCATCCTTCGAGGCTCCCGGCGCGATGCTGTGCATCGCGCGGCTCGCAGCAACCGGCGAGCGGTATGGACTAGTGACGTCCTGACCGCTTGAGATCGGCGACCTTGAACCTGTTGCCGGCCTGCAGGCTGCTGCAAAACCAGTGGGCTCTGTTGCGAAACTCGCCCAGGAACACCTTCGTCTCGACGCAATTCTCGTAGGATGTATGGGTGATGGTGTCTCGGCACGTTGGCGAGAAAGGTCCATAGTTCACGTTGCCGCCCGACTCGCTGCATCCAATCCAGGGCTCGTTGCCGTGTCGGAAGCTTGATGCACAGCCACCGTTGCAGCTGCTGGCGACTTTCTCCAGGCTGGCAATCCTCCCCATTACAGAACCCGGTGCATAGGAAGGTGTGCGCGCGGTTGACGTTCGCGTGGTCGACGCAGTCCGACGCGGCGCCGTTGTGTTTGCTCCCCGCTCCGACACGTGCGGCTTTGCCACCTGCTTCGGCGCATCGACCGTGACAGGGGGAATCATGGCGGCAGAGCCAGTCGGGATTTGCGATGCGGCCGGGGCGCACAGCAAGACGGTTGACATGACAGCGATGGTTGAAGGCACGACAAGGCTCGATGACAATCTCATGACCATGTCCTTCCAATTCCGGGACGGCAATTTCGCACCGGTAACTGCACGGTAACAGACATTCCGGGTCGAGCAACTGAAGGTTGAAGAGGCGTTTGCCTAATGATTGGCCATGGTGGTCAGGAGAAAGTGGAGCACGTCAATTCGGTCTCGTGCCCCGGACGCAGCGCAGCGCTCCCGGCGATGCGAAGCATCGTCCGGTGCGGTGCGCTGCAGAGCCGGGGCCCATGCGGCCGCAGCGTCACGTATCGCGATCTGGGTCCCGGCTCTGCGCAGCAGCGCAAAGGCGCGCTGCAGCGCGTCCGGGACACGAGAGGGCCAAAATAAAACGGGGCCCGTGAGGGCCCCGCAAAACTCAGCAGCTTGTCCGCGATCTGACTTGATCTTTTACTTGATCTTGGCTTCGCGGAATTCGACGTGCTTGCGCGCGACCGGGTCGTACTTCTTCTTGACCAGCTTGTCGGTCATGGTGCGCGAATTCTTCTTGGCGGTGTAGTAGAAGCCGGTGTCGGCCGAGGACACGAGCTTGACCTTGATGGTGACCGCTTTGGCCATGTTCTGAACCTCAGAAAATTGGGGAATCTGGAGCCGGCCAAACGGCCCGCGTTGGCCGGCAACCTAGCCAGAAACCGCCTGATGTCAAGGTTTCGAAGCGTTTTCCAGCGAAGTGGGTACCGGTTCGCGTCAAGAAAACGCGTCAAAAACAACAACCTAGGGCCCCGGCAGGGGCTCTAGCGCGCAAAACCACCCAAAACGGCCCAATTATCCCTCGAAGAACCGATTTTTGGGCCGCGGCAGGCCCAGATTCTCCCTCAAAGTGGGCCCTTCATACTCTTTGCGGAAAATCCCGCGCCGCTGCAGCTCCGGGACGACCTTGTCGACGAAATCGTCGAGTCCGGCGGGCAGGAACGGGAACATGATGTTGAAGCCGTCGGAGCCGCGCCCGACCAGCCATTCCTCCATCTGGTCGGCGATGGTCTTGGCGGTGCCGACGAAGGACAGCCCGCCATAGCCGCCGACGCGCTGGGCGAGCTGGCGCACGGTGAGCTTGTCGCGCTTGGCGAGGTCGACCATGCGCTGCCGGCCGCTCTTGCTGGCGTTGGTCTCGGGGATGTCAGGCAATTGGCCGTCCGGATCGAAGCCCGAGGCATCGGTGCCGAGGATGACCGAGAGCGAGGCGATGGCGCTGTCATAATGCACCCGGCTGTCGAGCAGCGCGCGCTTCTCCCGGGCCTCATCGACGCTGTCGCCGACCACGACGAAGGCACCGGGCAGGATCTTCAGGTGCTCGGGATCGCGGCCGACGGTCTCCATGCGGCCCTTGATGTCGGCATAGAGCTTTTGTCCGTCGGCGAGGCTGCCGCCGCCGGTGAACACGGCCTCCGCCGTCTCGGCCGCGAGCTGCTTGCCGTCTTCGGAGGCGCCGGCTTGCACGATCACCGGCCAGCCCTGCACGGGGCGGGCGATGTTGAGGGGCCCGCGCACCTTCAGATATTTGCCGTTGTGATCGAGCGTGTGCATTTTCGAAGGATCGAAGAACAGCCCGCTCTCGACATCGCGCACGAAGGCATCGTCGGCGAACGAATCCCACAGGCCCGTGACGACGTCGTAGAACTCGCGGGCGCGCTTGTAGCGCTCGGCGTGCTCCATGTGGTCGTCGAGGCCGAAATTCAGTGCCGCGTCCGGGTTCGATGTCGTGACGATGTTCCACCCCGCACGCCCGCCGCTGAGATGATCGAGCGAGGCGAAGCGGCGCGCGACGTGATAGGGCTCGTCGAAGGTGGTCGAGCCTGTCGCGATCAGGCCGATGCGCTCGGTGACCGCGGAGAGCGCCGACAGCAGCGTGAACGGCTCGAACGAGGTCACGGTGTGGCTGCGCTTGAGCGCATCGATCGGCATGTTCAGCACGGCGAGATGGTCGGCCATGAAGAAGGCGTCGAACTTGCCGGCCTCGAGCTTCTGGATCAGCTGCTTGATGTGACCGAAATTGAAATTGGCGTCGGGCCAGGCCCCGGGATAGCGCCAGGCGCCGGTGTGGATGCTGATCGGGCGCATGAACGCGCCAAGCTTGAGTTGCCGTTGTGCCATCGCCCGGTGTCCGTTCTTGGTGACGTTGGGGAAAGACATAGGGACGCCGGGGAGCTGCGCCATTGGGGGAGGCGGGAAGAATCTTTTGTTTTTCGCGACGCGGTTAGCACAATCGCGTCATTTCGGGGTGACGCGCGGCGAGCCCGCAGGAGCCATCGAACCAATCCGCTGCCGGCTCCGACCTAAGCCGTGACCTCGTGAGGAGACTTCAATGGCAGGCGCAATGACCGTGGATGGCAGCATTGTCCGCATCGACCGGACCATGCCCTGGGTTGGCCGGCTGCTGTCGCTGCCGCTGCTGGCGGCCAGCTTCTATCTGCTGTGGAATGTCGCGCTCGGCCTGCGCCAGGATTTTTCCGGTTTTGGAAGGCTCGCCGACGATCTCGTGCCGGTGCTGGTGTTCACGGGGTTCGGGCTGCTCGTCGGCATCCCCGGCATCATCCTGCTGACGTTCCGCACTTTCGTCGTGCTCAACGAGACGCTGCGCCAGATCGTCATCACCAGGCAATTCGGCCCGCTGAACATTCGCTCGTCACTCAATCTCGCCGACTACCATTTCATCAGCGTCACCGACGACTACGACACCGATCTGACGACGTACGAGGTCAATCTCTGCGGCAACAAGGGCACCGAGCCGATCACGCTTCAGAGCTTCGCCAGGCGCGAGGAGGCGGATCATCTCGCAAGCGAGATCGGTCGCGTCCTCAAGCTCCCGGCGCGCGACTATGTCGGCACCGAGCCGGATGCGGACTAGGCTGGCTCTTCCCGTCATTCCGGGGCGCGCCTCTTGGCGCGAGCCCGGAATCCATTGCTCGGCAAGTCTCTGCGGCCCGATTGATTCCGGGCTCGCGCTGCGCGCGCCCCGGAATGACGACCTAGCCCAAAACATCCTTCTGCATCTTGCCGCCGTAGAAATGGAAGAACGGCACCGGCGCGTCGTGGCGCAGCGGGCCGGTGGCGAGGCGGGTGTGGAGCTCATTGAGCACGTTGCGCGTCATCGGATGCAGGTCGGCCAGCGGCTTGGAGCCGAGCTCGACCCAGACCAGCTCGACCAGTTCGGCATCGGCATGGATCACGCCATCGACGCGATGGGTGATTGCGGAGGCATCCGCCGTGAAGAAGCGCGTGTCGAACCGCTTGACGCGGCCGGGCGGCGTGATCGCGCGCGCGATCAGGAACAGGCTCGAGGGATCGGGCAGGAGGCCCGCATCGGCGAACGGCTTCCAGGCGCCTTCGAGCTTTGCTTTCCCTTCGGTCTTGCGGCCGAGGCAGAGGCCGGTCTCCTCGCAGGCCTCGCGGATCGCGGCAATGGCGAGAGACTTCGCGCGTGAAGCGGGGGTCTTCGGGCTGCCTTTGGCGAGGTTGGCTTCCAGCTCCGCCGTGATGGGCGCAGCACAGGGCACGCGATAGTCGGCCTTGTCGACGCGCCCACCGGGGAAGACGAACTTGCCGGGCATGAACACCACCTTGTCGTGGCGCTTGCCGACCAGCACTTTCGGAATGGCGCCGCTGCGATCGACCAGGATCAGCGTCGCCGCATCCCTCGGGCGGAAATAGGGATGGTGATCGGCTTCCTTCTCCTCGTGGACCCTGGCTTTCTCCGCGACTTGCACAATATCCGTCATGTCCTCACCCAAACGCTTCTTGCTTCTTGCTTACACAGGCGGAATACCATCCGGAGGGTTGTCGTCAAACCCGTGCATGCGCAGAGCCCATTGCAGGCCGACCACAGCTCCCTTGACCGGCTGCAGCAGCGCCAGCGAGGCGACGAAAGTGAAGGGCAGATAGGCCGCGAAGCTGATCCAGACCGGCGTCGTGTAATTGGTCTCGATCCAGAGGATCGTGGGCACCACGATGTGACCGACGATGACGATGACGAGATAGGCCGGCAGATCGTCGGCGCGGTGCGGCGTGAAATCGAGGCCGCATTTGGCGCAATCGTCGGCGGTCTTCAGGAAGGCGCGGAACAATTTGCCCTCGCCACAGCGCGGGCAGCGGCCGCGAAAGCCGCGCTTCATGGCCGTCCAGAGATCGCGCTTCTCGACCAGCCCCGTCTCGCGCGTCCAGATTTTTGGGGCCGTGCTCATCGTCACCATGCTTTGCCCTTTTTACCGCCGCCTTTGCCCTTGTTCTTTCCCTTGTTGTTTCCCTGGCCCTTCTTCCCCTTGCCGGATTTTGGCTTCGCCGGCTTGCGTTTTCTATCCGGGCTCCGTCCGGGCTGCGCCTTGAGCGAAGGGCGGCGTTGCGGACCCGGTTGCCTGCGGTCGCGCGGCGCGGTCTCGCTGGATGACGACAGCAGCTCGAAACGCAGTGCGCCTGCGATGGGAGCGGCTTCGACCAGGCGGACGTCGACGACGTCGCCGAGCTGATACATGGTGCGGCTGCGCGTGCCGACGAGGGCGTGCCGGCTCTCGTCATAGTTGAAATATTCCGTGCCGAGGGATCGGATCGGGATCAGGCCGTCGGCGCCGGTATCGGCGAGCTTGACGAACAGGCCGGCGCGGGTGACGCCGGAGACGCGGCCCTGGAAGCTGGCGCCGATGCGGTCGGCGAGGTGATGGGCGATCAGCCGGTCGACGGTCTCGCGCTCCGCCTTCATCGCGCGCCGCTCGGTCACCGAGATGTGGGCTGCGACCTCGCCGAGGCTTTCCGGAGTCTCGCTGTCGGGCAGCGCGCCTTCGCCGAGACCGAGCGCGCGGACCAGCGCGCGATGCACCACGAGGTCGGCATAGCGGCGGATCGGCGAGGTGAAATGCGCGTAGCGGCGCAAATTCAGGCCGAAGTGTCCGTAATTCTCGGAGGAATATTCCGCCTGTGCCTGAGCGCGTAGCACCACCTCGCTCACCAGCGGGTAATAATCATGGCCTTCGAGCTGGGCCAGCACGCGGTTGAACGTGGTGGGACGCAGAGCGCCCGATTTGGCGAAGGGAACGTCGAGCGTCTCCAGAAATTCCGCGAGTGCGTGGACCTTCTCCAGCGTCGGCTCGTCGTGCACGCGGTAAATCAGCGGGAGCGATTTCTTCTCCAGCATCTCGGCCGCCGCGACGTTGGCGAGGATCATGAACTCCTCGATCAGCTTGTGCGCGTCGAGGCGCTCGGGCACGACGACGCGATCGACCGTGCCGTCGCTCTTCAGGAGGATCTTGCGCTCGGGCAGGTCGAGATTGAGCGGATCGCGCTCGTCGCGCGCGCGCTTGGCGCAGGCATAGGCGGCGTAGAGCGGTTTCAATATCGGATCGAGCAGGGGGCCGGTGGTATCGTCGGGCCGTCCGTCGATCGCGGCCTGCGCCTGCGCATAGCTCAGCTTGGCCGCCGACCGCATCAGGATGCGATGAAAACTGTGCGAGCGCTTGCGGCCATCGGGGCCGAGCACCATCCGGACCGCGAGGGCGCCGCGCGGCTCGCCCGGCACCAGCGAGCAGAGATCGTTGGAGATGCGCTCGGGCAGCATCGGCACGACGCGGTCGGGGAAATAGACCGAATTGCCGCGGTCGAGCGCGTCGCGGTCGAGCGCGGTGCCCGGCCGCACGTAGAAGCTCACATCGGCAATGGCGACGTTGACGATGAAGCCGCCCTTGTTGTTCGGATCCTCGTCGGGCTGCGCGTGTACCGCGTCGTCGTGATCCTTGGCATCAGGCGGATCGATGGTAACGAGCGGAACGTCGCGCCAATCCTCGCGGCCCTTCAGGTTCGCGGGCTCCGCCGCTTCCGCGTCGCGCATCGCGGCGGGCGAGAATTGCAAGGGGATGTCGTGGGCGTAGATCGCGATCAGGCTGATCGCCTTCTCCGACTTGACCGAGCCGAGCTTCTCTTTCACGCGGCCGGACGCCAGCCCAAAGCTGCGCGTGCGGACGATGTCGACGCTGACGAGATCGCCGTCCTGCGCGCCGTGTGTGTCGGCCGGGGCGATGTTCAGCTCGCGGTCGGCGGCCTTCTTGTCGACGGGGACGAGCCGCCCGCCGCCTTCGGGAAGCGCGCGGAACACGCCGAGGATGCGGCTCTTGGCCTTGTCGAAGACCTTGATGATGTGGCCGCGATAGGCGGGGCCTTCGGTCTCGGACGTCGGCTCGACGCGCAGCAGCACGCGGTCGCGGACGCCGGCGACGGTGCCCGGCTTTGGCCGGCGCGGCATCTGGATACGGATTTTAGGGGGCTCGCCGCTTTCGACCTCGTCCCATTCGGTAGGCGAGGCGATCAATTCGCCGTCGGCGTCGCGCCCCGTGATGTCGGCGACCAGCGTTGACGGGAGCGCGTCCGGCTCGGACACCTTGTGGCGTTTTTTCTTGATGGTGCCGTCGTCGGCGAGCTCGCGCAATATGCGCTTGAGCTCGACGCGATCGGCGTTCTTCAGGCCGAACTCGCGCGCAATTTCGCGGGTGCCGACGTTTCCTTGATTTGCCTTGATGAAGGCGACGATGGCGCTCCTGTCGGGAAAGCCATGGTCATTCTTGCGTTTCACTTAACCTCTAATTCTTGATCTAGGTCTTGCCGGCACTCTTCTTGGCCGGAGCCTTGGTGGCGGCGGCCTTGGTCGGCGACGTTTTTGCGGTCGACGACAAGGCTGCGCGCGCCTTGCTGGTGGATTCGGATTTGGTCTTGGCCGCCTTCTTCGCGGCCGTCTTTTTCGGTTTCGGCGCGGCATCATCGCCGTCCGCAGCCTTCGTCGCGGTCTTCTTGGCCTTGGCCGGCTTCGCCGCCTTCTTCGGCTTCTTGCCGCCGCCCTTGGCCGCGCGCTCGTCGATCAGCGCGATCGCCTGTGCCAGCGTGACGGTGTCCTTTTCGAACTCGGCAGGGATCGTCGCGTTGACGCCGCCCGCGGTGACATAGGCGCCGTAGCGGCCGCTCTTCACGGTGACGGTGCCGAGCGAGGGATGATCGCCGATCGCCTTGCCGGGATCGGCGCCGAAGCGGCGGCTCGGGCCCTTGGCGACCTTTTCCGCGATCAGCGTCACCGCCCGGTTGAGGCCGATGTCGAACACTTCGTCGCCGGCCTCCAGGCTGGCGTAGGTCTTCTCATGCTTGACGAACGGCCCGAAGCGGCCGAGGCCTGCGGTGATCGGCTGGCCGGTTTCCGGATGTTTTCCGATTTCGCGCGGCAGCGACAATAGCTTCAACGCAAGCTCGAGCTCGACATCGCCCGGCGAGGTGCCCTTGGGGATGCCCGCGCGCTTAGGCTTCTCGCCTTCCTCATAATCCTTCTGCTCGCCGAGCTGGATGTAGGGGCCGAAGCGGCCGGCCTTGACCCAGACATCGCGACCCGTATCAGGATCCTGGCCGAGCGAACGGTCCGCGCTGGCCTCGCCGTCGGCGGCGAGCTGACGGGTGTAGCGGCACTCCGGATAGTTCGAGCAGCCGACGAAGGCGCCGAACTTGCCGGCCTTCAGGTTGAGCCGGCCGGTGCCGCAGTTCGGGCACTGCCTGACGTCGCCGCCGTCGGCACGGGGCGGATAGATGTGCGGCCCGAGCATCTCGTCGAGCACGTCGAGCACCTGCGCGACGCGCAGATCCTTGATGTCGTCGACGGCGCCGATGAAGCCGGTCCAGAAATCCTTCAGCACCTGCTGCCAGGAGATCTCGTTGTTCGAGATGCGGTCGAGCTGCTCTTCCAGCCCAGCGGTGAAGTCGTATTCGACGTAGCGGGCAAAGAAGCTTTCCAGGAACGCGACCACGACGCGGCCCTTGTCCTCGCCGTGCAGGCGCTTCTTCTCCAGCTTGACGTAGCCGCGGTCCTTCAGCACCTGGAGGATCGAGGCGTAGGTCGAGGGACGGCCGATGCCGAGCTCTTCCATTCGCTTGACCAGCGAGGCCTCGGAGAAGCGCGGCGGCGGCTCGGTGAAATGCTGGGTGACGGCGAGCGACTGCCGCTTGAGCGCGTCGTTCGGGCTCATCGCGGGCAGGCGGCGGGAATCCTCGTCCTCCTCGTCGTCGCGGCCTTCCTGGTAGAGCGCGAGGAAGCCGTCGAACTTGACGACCTGGCCGGTGGCGCGCAGCTCCAGCGTGCGGGAGCCTGCCTTCGCGGTGATGTCGACGGTGGTGCGCTCGAGCTCGGCCGATTCCATCTGGCTCGCGATGGTGCGCTTCCAGATCAGCTCGTAAAGCCGCGCCTGGTCGGCATCGAGCTTGCGGCTCATGCTGTCGGGGCGGCGGGACATGTCGGTCGGGCGGATCGCTTCGTGCGCTTCCTGGGCGTTCTTGGCCTTGGCCTGGTACTGGCGCGGCGCGTCCGGCACGTAGGCGTTGCCGTAATCCTCACCGATCACCTTGCGGGCCTGGGTGATCGCAGACGGATCGATCTGCACGCCGTCGGTACGCATATAAGTAATGAGTCCGGTGGTCTCGCCGCCGATGTCGATGCCTTCATAGAGGCGCTGGGCGATGCGCATGGTGTGCGCCGGCGCAAAGCCGTATTTGCGGCTGGCTTCCTGCTGCAGCGTCGAGGTGGTGAAGGGCGCCTGCGGATTGCGCCGGGCGGGCTTCGCATCGACCGAGGTCACGGCGTAGGCGGCGGTCTCCAGCGCCTTCTTGAAGTCTTCGGCTTCCGCGCCGGTTCCAATGTCGAGGCGCTGGATTTTCTTGCCGTCGGCGCCGACGAGGCGGGCCTCGAAGGCATCGCCGCGCGGGGTGAGCAGGGTCGCGATCAGCGACCAATATTCACGCGCGACGAACTTCTCGATCTCGAGCTCGCGGTCGCAGACGAGGCGCAGCGCCACCGACTGCACGCGGCCGGCGGAGCGGGCGCCCGGCAGCTTGCGCCACAGCACGGGGGAGAGGGTGAAGCCGACCAGATAGTCCAGCGCGCGGCGCGCCATATAGGCGTCGACCAGCGCGCCGTCGATCTGGCGCGGATGCTTCATCGCGTCCGTGACCGCCTGCTTGGTGATGGCGTTGAACACCACGCGCTCGATCTTGTGGTCCTTCAGCGCGCGCTTTTCCTTCAGCACCTCCAGCACGTGCCAGGAGATGGCCTCGCCCTCGCGATCAGGGTCGGTGGCGAGAATCAGGCGGTCGGCGTTCTTCAGGGACTTGGCGATGTCATTGAGCCGGCCGGCCGCCTTGGGGTCGACCTCCCAGATCATCTTGAAATTGGCGTCAGGATCGACGGAGCCGTTCTTCGCGGGCAGGTCGCGGACATGGCCGAACGAGGCCAGAACCTCATAGGACGAGCCCAAATATTTGTTGATCGTCTTGGCTTTCGCCGGCGACTCCACAATGACGATATTCATGTAGTTCCAGTAACTTACGGGAAAATATGGGGCCGAAAACGAAAGGACTCGGGTCGGCCGTTTCGACCCGAACATGGGTGGTGAGGCCCTCGCTGTCAAATCGGAGGCTGTTGAAAGCCGCCCGGATGGGAAAAGTTTCATATCGAGAAAGTTGCAAAATACCACCTTGGAGTTGCGATCGCTATCGGCGTAATGTTTCCGCGGGGCATGGATTCGGGGTGGGGTCTGGTGACTAAGCCAGGAAAGAAACGGGCGCGCGCCGGATCAGGTGCGCCGGGAGGCTCGCGCCACGAGGAACCGGGAGAGGGCGGCGTGGACGAGGCGGTCGCCTTCATCGCCGAGCAGATCGGGCCCTTGCGCAAGCTCGCCGAGCGCCACAAGCTTGACGTGCTGCATTATCTCCTGGGCATGACCAAGCTGGAAGCCGACGAGCATTTGAGGCTGCGGAGCAAGCGCAAGCTGTCGTGAGGGCACTGCCCAACCCGTCATCCTGAGGCGCGAGTGGCGCGATGCGCAGCATCGCGCCGGGAGCCTCGAAGGATGAGCGGCCGAGGTGTAGCCGGGCCGTCGCCCTTCGAGGGCCGCTGAAGAAGCGGCCACCTCAGGGTGACGGTGATCGATATGAGCGCGCTGCCTCAACCTCGTCATTGCGGCTTGCTATTTTGGCCAATCGCTGGCCGAGATATTCGGCCGTGATCAAGTCGCTGTGCGGCAACGCACCGTCGATGATGTTTGTCGCCAGTCCAAGCTGGCTGCCCAGACGATTGCGGCCGCCCGGGTCCTCTCCTCCCGGGACATCCAGTCCGCACCAGAGCATGCCGTGCTGAGCAGCCAGGATCGTAAAGTAGGTCAGCGTGTGGAGTTGATCGCCCCCCGCGAGAGCGCCCGTGGTGAATCCGGCTGCGAACTTGTTGGCCCATCGCTGCTGGGTCCACCGGTCGCTTGAGGCGTCCGCGAAGGCTTTGAATTGCGCCGCTGCTCCGCCCATGTAGGTCGGGCTGCCAAATGCGACCGCGCTGGCGCGGTCGATCGTTTCTAATAAGCTCTCATTCTGGAAGCGGCCCGACGCGATATCGTCGCCTGTGATGCGACAAAGCGCGACGTGCGCTATACCATCCGCTCCGCGCGCCACTGCATGCGCCAGCGACTCAGTGGTGCCGGAGATGGAAAAATAGACGATGGCGAGCAGGGGCATGGGTGCCACTTTCGGCCATTTGAGCATCTTCGACGCCGTCTGTATTTTGTACAAGTCCTTTCAAGCCGTCATTGCGAGCGCAGCGAAGCAATCCAGAGTCTCTCCGCGGTGGCAATCTGGATTGGTTCGCTGCGCTCAATGACGGTGTGGTGGCAACCGTGCGTCATTACGCCGACCGCCGCCGCGGCGGCCGCGGCTTCAACATGGTGTCGGCGGGCGTAAGCAGCCGTCCGTCCGCCGCACGCATTTCGAGCTTCTTCACCGGGCGGTGCTTGGCGCGATCCACCAACACGGTCGCGATCTCCTCAGGCGCGTCGTCGAACTCCTCGCTCCATTGCCGCAGCGCGACCAGAATGGGGAAGGTGCCGCGGCCCTTCGGTGTCAGCACATATTCCTGATAGGCGCTGCCGTCGGAGGCGGGCGCGGTCGCCAGGATGCCGTGGTCGACCAGCGCGCGCAGCCGGACTGACAAGATGTTCTTGGCCATGCCGAGCTTGCCCTGGAATTCGCCGAAGCGGCGCAGGCCGAACAGCGCCTCGCGGATGATCAGCAGCGACCACCAATCGCCGAGCGCGTCCAGTGACCGCGCGATCGGACAGGCATCGCCCTCGAAGCTCGTTCGTTTCACCATCGTCGTCTGTCCTTTCGCGTTCGCACGATTGCCGAGCCGATCACGCGCTTGTGTGGTTGCATCATAAAACCATATGCCCTAGATGGCAATCTAGTTTCATAATGCAACTACTGGAGGCGAACGTGAGATTGACGAACAAGACGGCCCTGATCACCGGCGGCAACAGCGGCATCGGGCTGGCAACGGCCAAGCTGTTCGTGGCCGAAGGCGCCAAGGTGGTGATCACCGGACGCAACAAACAGACGCTGGAGGCGGCCGCGAAAGAGCTCGGGCCGAATGCACTTGCGCTCGCTGCGGACGCCACCGACATCGCCGCGACGGAAGCCGCGATCAAGCAGGGGGCCGAGAAGTTCGGCAAGTTCGACATCGTGTTCGCCAATGCCGGGATCGCCGGCGGAACGCCGCTCGGCTCGGCCACCCTCGAAGTGTTCGAGAAGGTCATCAGCACCAATCTGACGGGCGTGTTCTTCACGGTGCAGGCGGCACTGCCTTATCTCAACGACAATGCCTCGATCATCCTCAACGGCTCGGTGATCTCGGTGCTCGGCATTCCCGGTTACTCCGCCTACGGTGCCGCGAAGGCCGGCGTGCGCGCGATGGCGCGGATCATGGCCTCGGAGCTGTCGCCGCGCGGCATCCGCGTCAACGTGGTGGCGCCCGGCGCGATCCGCACGCCGATCTGGGGACCTGCAACCGCAACACCGGAAGCCGAGAAGGCCTTCGAGAAGCGGATCGCACTGTCGACGCCTCTGGGGCGCATCGGCGAAACCGATCACGTTGCCAAGACGGTGCTGTTCCTCGCCTCCGATGATTCCGCGCATGTGCAGGGCCAGGAGATCTTTGTCGACGGCGGCGCGGTGGCCTCGCCGAGCGGCGCGCCGATCTATCGCGGTTGATCAAGTGAAGTGAAAATTGAATCAGTCGGCGCGATCGTTGCGGTTGCGCCGACGGGTCTCTGCACCTCGCGAGCTGTATTTCCCTGAACCTTGCGTGAAGCGTTGAACCTTCGCGCAAGCTGCCAAGACATTTTTATGGGCAGGGGTCACAAGACTCATTTCAAGGGAGCCCGATATGCCAAAAGCAGCCCGCATTTTTTCATCGATTTCAGCGCCGCGCATTTACACCGAAAATTCCGCCGTTCCGGCCAGACGCTCCGATACCTCCGAACTCATCGGAGTAGTGCTGTTCGCGGGCATTGGCCTGTTCATCTCGCTCATCGCCGTGATCCTGGGCATGCAGGGCGTCTGGTTTTAGCTTCGCATATCGCGCCGCCGTCCATCAGCCGCCGCAGCGATTCCCGCGGCGGCTGATGCTTCGCTACGGCTTCAGGCCGCGCGCAGGCTGGTTGCCGCCTGAAGCGCGCCGGCCAGCGATTTTTCGCGGTGGTCCGGCCCGACCTGGATGCCGTCGGCAATGATGAATTCGGGATCATGGATGCCCATGAAGCCGAACACGCCGCGCAGATAGCTTTCGAGGTGCTCCAGCGCTGAAGCCGGCGAGCCCGCGCCGTAATAGCCGCCGCGCGAGATCGCCACGATCACGCGCTTGCCGCCGGCGAGCCCCTCGGGGCCGGCCGCGCCGTATTTGAAAGTCTTCCCCGCCACCATGATGCGGTCGATCCAAGCCTTGAGCTGGCTCGGAAGCGTGAAATTGTACATGGGCGCGCCGATGACGACGGTGTCGGCGGCCAAAAATTCGTTCAGCACGGCCGCGCTCGCAGCAAGATCAGGACCGAGTTCCGCCGGCGCGGGCGCGCCCTGCGCGGCGGCGAGGTGCGAGCCCGAGAGGTGCGCGAGCGGGGTCTGGGTCAGGTCGCGATAGGTGATGTCCAGCGCGGGCGTCGCCTGCCGGAGCCGGTCGACGATGGCCGCGGAGACCTGCCTGGACACGGAGTGGGGGCCGAGCACGCTGGAGTCGATATGGAGCAGTTTCATGTGGGGTCACCCTGGTATAAGTTTGTAACCAGCGCTACATGAGTGACCATAGAAATCCCCGCAAGAACGCACTTTTTTGAGCCATGGGCACATCTTTGAAACCTGAGAACACCGATTTGCCTGCTCCGCCGAGGCCAACTGCGAGGTCAGATGCGAGGCCAGATCCAATCCCGGACCCCAACCATGCGGATTGCCGCGGCGTGGCCTCCGTGCTGTCGCGCGTCGGCGACAAATGGAGCGTGTTCGTGATCATGATGCTCGGCGACGGGCCGAAACGCTTCAATGAGCTGAAGCGCATGATCAACGGCATCTCGCAGCGGATGCTGACCTTGACGCTGCGCGGGCTGGAGCGCGACGGCCTTGTCACGCGCACGATCTTTCCGACCATTCCGCCGCGCGTGGACTATGAGCTGACCGATCTCGGCCGCGGGCTGCAACAGCCGGTGAAAGCGCTCGGGCAGTGGGCGATCGACCATCTGGTGCAGATCGAGGCGGCGCGCACGCGCTTCGACGAGCGCAACGTCGGCTAAAGGCGGACGAACTTGCCAGTGTCGCGACGGGCCCTCCAGGGGGAGGGTAGAAGTTCGAGCATCATTTCATCATGCATTAGGTGGTTTGATCTCCGCTCGCCTTATTCCTCTAACTTTAGATATTGCTCTAGGTTCACCGTCTTACTTAGCTTGGCCTCGGCATCGTTTGCGATGCCTTGCCCAGTGTCATCAGTCTTGCAATAAGGCTGGTGTCTGCCTTGCAAAGTCGGAATCCGAAAGCGGCGGATGCCCACTAGCCGGCCGCTTTCACGCGCGTTACAGGGTAAAGCTTGAATCTACGATCGACAGGTAGAGCATCGTGAAAGTCGTGGAACTACTTGATGTCCTCCCTCCCTTGCCATTCACACCTGGGCCGGTCACTGTTGCCGCATTCCCCGTTCCTAGCGAAACCGATCCACCGACCGAGACGCCTCCTCCGACCTCGAAGCCGTTCGAGGATGTGAAGGTGCCCTTATCGGCACGCACCGCGTCGGCAACTAGAATGACGCGTTTGCCCTGTGCCAGCAGCCCAGCAATCTCGGACTTGCATGCGCCTCCGATTGACTTTCGGACGATTTCCGCTCCCTCCGCGCTAAGTGTTACGACGCGGGCATTCTCTGTCTTGAGGACATCGGAGGGGTTATAAGTGCCGCTTGCGGAAGCGCTTAAGATTCCGAGTTTGATGCCCGTGACATTGGCACTGAGTGTAGCTCCAAGACTTGTCGTATTTTCGGCATAGAGCGGTGCTCCCGACGCGGAGGTGTACTTTGTGATGTTAGCGAGAACTGCGGTCCGCCCGAAATCTGCGTAGCAGAGTTCGGAAAATATTGTGCCGTCGGCAAGTGCGAATACCGGGCGTCTGCCCTGGCCTTCAAAATAAAGATGACCCACCTGCAATTGAGTTGTCGGAACGATGCCCTTCTGGCCGATCGCGATGTAGGCCGGAGGAAATGCCCCTTGTCCTGGACAGCCTCCAAGCAACGGAGCAATGACCGCTAACGCAAGCAAACGCGCTTCAACACTTACCTTACGCATGATGTCCCCCAAAAAAAAATGCTGCCGCTAGGCAAGCCACCCACCAAAACACCGCCGCTCCCCCTCCGAGCGGCTTCGGAAACCGAACAACAGAGACCGTGGCGCGAAACCGCGCTCAGTCCATCGAAAATATGAAAATCCCCAAACTTGCCGCTAAGTCTTCCGCATCTCTGGGGCGAAATCAAGAGGCGATACAACTGCGGCAGAATGGCGCAGGAGACCAAGGTCCGAGACAGCCAACTCTCTTGGCGTCTACAGCAACGACACCAACCCGCCGCCGTGACGTTCGAGCTTTCCGGCGAGTTCGAGCTCCAGCAGCACGGTGCGCACGATCGCGGGCGAGGCGCCGGACATCCGCACGAGGTCGTCGATCGAGATGGGGGTAGGGCCGAGCAGGCCGGTGATCTGGTCGCGGTCGTGCCCTTGCGGATCGCTCTCGAACGGCTCGCTGTCGGGCTCGCTTGCAGGAATCATCAGCGGCCGCTCCATGATCGGTGCGACCGCATTGATGATGTCGGCAGCTTCGGTGACGAGCGTCGCGCCCTGCTTGATCAGGTCGTTGGTGCCGGCAGCGCGGGGATCGAGCGGCGAGCCGGGCACCGCGAACACCTCGCGGCCCTGTTCGGCCGCCATGCGCGCGGTGATCAGCGAGCCCGAGCGGTGCGCCGCCTCCACCACGACGACGCCGAGCGAAGCGCCCGAGATCAGGCGGTTGCGGCGGGGGAAATCGCGGGCGCGCGGCTCGTGGCCGAGCGGCATCTCGGAGATCGCAGCGCCTGCGTGGTCGAGGATCGCGGCGAGCAGGTCGCCATGCTCGGGCGGATAGATGCAATCATGGCCGCCGGCGAGCACCGCAACCGTGCCGCTCTCGACGCTGGTGCGATGCGCGGCCTGGTCTACGCCGCGCGCGAGCCCGGAGATGACGACGAAGCCGGCCTCGCCAAGCTCGCGCGCCAGCAGGCCTGCGAATTTCAGCCCGGCGCCGGAGGCGTTGCGCGAGCCGACGATCGCGATCATCGGCCGCATCAGGGTTTTGGCATCGCCGCGCACGGCGAGCAGCGGCGGCGCATCGTCGATCATCGCCAGCCGGGTCGGATAGCCGTCCTCGCCGGGCGTGCGCCAGGCGATGCCGAATTTGCGGCCTGCGGCGAGCTCGGCCTTGGCCTCATCCGCGCTGCAGATGCGCCCCGATCGCTGCGCACCGCCGCGGCGCGCCAGATCCGGCAGCCGCTCCAGCGCGGCGCGCGGGCTGCCGAAATGATCGACCAGCGAGCGGAAGGTGCGCGGGCCCACATTGTCGGAGCGGATCAGCCGCAGACGGTCGATCCGCTCAGCCTCGGTCAGCTCCACGCTCGGATTGATGGCGTCCACGGCGTCTCCTTGTAGCCGCAGCATGGAACAACCTGAGGGCGTTGCGCAACAGCGACGTGCGCTTGCGCGACCTCGCCCCGATGCTAAAAGCGATGCCAATAAGAAGGGTTTTGCCATGATCTCACTCGCCGACCTCCAGCGCCGCATCGAAGCGGGCGAGCTTTCGCCCGATGCCGCCATTGCGCAATCGCACGCGGCGATCGAAGCCAGGGAGAAGGACGTCCACGCCTTCGTCCGTCACGACAAGGCTGCGAAAGCGCAAGGCACCGGCCCGCTGCGCGGCATCGCCGTCGGCATCAAGGACATCATCGATACCGCTGACATGCCGACCGAGATGGGCTCACAGATCTATCGCGGCTGGCAGCCGCGCGCCGATGCGCCTGTCGTGATGATGCTGAAGCGGGCAGGCGCCACCATCATCGGCAAGACCACGACCACGGCGTTTGCCTCGCGCGATCCGACCCCGACGCTCAATCCGCATAATTTCGGCCACTCGCCGGGCGGCTCGTCCGCGGGTTCGGCGGCGGCCGTCGGCGCCGGCATGATCCCGCTTGCGCTCGGCACCCAGACCGGCGGCTCGGTGATCCGGCCCGCTGCCTATTGCGGGACTGCCGCGATCAAGCCGTCGTTCCGGATGCTGCCGACGGTCGGCGTGAAATGCTATTCGTGGGCGCTCGACACGGTCGGCCTGTTCGGCGCCCGCGCCGAGGATCTCGCGTGCGGATTGCTGGCGATGACCGGCCGCAGCGAATTTTCCGGCATCGTCCCGGCGAAGGCGCCGCGCATCGGCGTGGTCAGGCAGGAGTTCGCCGGCGCCGTGGAGCCGGCGGCCGAAGAGGGCCTGTTGGCCGCGGTGAAGGCGGCGGAGCGCGCCGGTGCCAGCGTGCAGACGATCGATCTGCCCGAGGCGGTGCAGGAGGCCTGGCGCATCCATCCCATCGTCCAGGATTTCGAGGCGCATCGCGCTCTGGCCTGGGAGTTTTCCGAGCGTCACGACGAGATCGCGCCGATGCTGCGGGCGAGCCTCGATGCGACGGCCCATCTGACGCCGAAGGAATATGACGAGGCGCGCCGGATCAGCCGTCGCGGCCGCCGCGAGCTCGGCGAAGTGTTCGAGGGCGTCGACGTGCTCCTGACCTATTCGGCGCCCGGCACAGCGCCGGCCAAGGCGCTCGCGACGACAGGCGATCCCCGCTACAACCGGCTGTGGACCCTGATGGGCAATCCTTGCGTCAACGTTCCCGTGCTGAAGGTGGGTGGCCTGCCGATCGGCGTGCAGGTGATCGCACGTTTCGGCAACGACGCGCGCGCCCTCGCGACGGCGTGGTTCCTGGAGGACGCGCTCGCGCGGGCGTGAGCGTGCGCCTTACCTCAACTTTATGTAAACGCGGCGGAGGCAACTGCGCCGCTCCTCGGCCGACCAATTGAATTCATGACTCTCCCGCACCGACAGGGTCCGCGCGGCCCACAATTCTTCGCCGCGAGCGAAAGTCTCGGCGAGATCGTCGAGGCGCTTTGTGATGTCGATCTCGCGGATGCCGCGACCGCCTGCGCGCGAACGATCAAGGTGCTGCCGACGACGTCGCCGGTACTGATCGTTCACTATCGATCGCCGATGGCCTCGCAACGCGGAGTCTACAAGGGCACCGTCAACGGCATGCACACGCGCGCGGAGGCGCTGAAGCCGAGTGGTCCGGTCGGTGTCGTGCTGGTGCGGTTGAAGCCTGAGGCGGCCGATCGCGTGCTCGGGGTCAGGCCTGCCGACCTGCTCGATGCCAGCGTCGAAATCTCCGACATCTTCGGCGACAAGGTTGCCGCATGGCTTGAAAAGCGGCTCGCCGGGGCTCGCAGCGCGGCTGCGCGCGTGACTTGCATGCAGGGCTTTCTCGAGCAGAGGCGGAGGCCGTCACGCCTCGATCCGCTGGTTGCACGGGCTATGCGGGCGATCAGGCGGAATCCGGCGATCTCGATGCGCGGGCTCGCCGATTGCCTCGACATCGGCGAACGCAGCCTTCAGCGCCGCTTCAAGACCGAGACCGGGGCGAGCGCGAAGCGGTTCGCACGGATCGAGCGGATGCTGCAGGCGATCGCGGCGCGCCGGTCCGGCGCCGATTGGGCCGATGTCGCGCATGCGTGCGGATTCACAGACCAGGCGCATCTGATCCGCGACTTTCGCACTTTCGCGGGAAGCTCGCCGGAGGTGTTCTGCCGGCGTGTCGCGCCCGACGGAGTGCAGGGGTGGAATGACGAACTCGCGTCGTCGGATTTTTACAATACGTTCGTCAGCTAGGCCGCTACCAGCGCGTCTCCAGACTTCGCAAGGAGACGCAAACATGTCGACAGAGTTCGCCCGCGGCACTCGGCTGCGCAATGCCTTCAACAAGGAGACGTTTGTCTTCTCCGGACTGCTCGACAACCGTGACGTCGCACGTTTCGGTGTGATCCTCGAAAAGGGCGGCTCGGGCGGCGGCAACGCGCTCGTGCACGTGCATCCCAGCGCGGACGAGCACTTTGCAGTGAAGAGTGGACGCATCAAGTTTGTCGTCGACGGGCGTGAGCAGTTGGTGGACGCCGGCAGCAGCGTGACCGTGCCACGTGGCAGGCCGCATTATTTCGCCAATGCCGGCGACGGTAACGCCGAGCTCGAGGTCTCGTTCATGCCAGCGCAGCAGCATCTGCGCTTCTTCGCCAATTTCGCAACGCTTACGGTGAAGCAACCTGCGTGGTTCTCTAGAGCGGGCGATCCGAACTTTCTCCTGATTGCACTGGTGCTGCACACCTATCGCGATCACCTCTATCTCGCGGGCGTGCCGATCTGGCTTCAGAAGCTGCTGTTCGCGACGCTTGCGCCCGTGGCGCGCCTCGTCGGCTACCGGATGGCAATCGAGCCGCTCAGCGAGGCGCTAACCGGGGCCGGGTCTGGTTCGGACGCCTGAGGCGCAAATCAGAGCAGCGCCGGCTCGGCGGCGGACAAGACACCTGGGGCCTCGGTCCCGGCCGCATCTTGCCCGAGCCAGCGCTCGGCGGCTGCGCGACCGCTCCGGTGCAGCAGGCGAATGAAGCCGTGGCCGAGATCGGTGGACGAACGCTGCGCCAGGCCGTCGACCGAGTCTTCCGCCGCGATCCTGGTGAGGCGCAGCGACGGCGCGGCATGCGCCTGCGCCCAGGCGATCGCGGCGATCTCGGCATTGAGGGCGGCGTTGGCCGCGATCTGGTCGAGCCGGCGGTCGATCGCGGCGAGCGTGATCGGCACGTAGCTGTCACGCGCCGGCGTGACCTGGACGAGCAGGACGTCGGACGTCGTCGTCTCCTGCGCCAGCCGCAGCAGCGGCGGGTTGCCGCCAAAGCCGCCGTCCCAATAGGCTTCGCCCTCGATCTCGACGGCGCAATGAACCAGCGGGGGACAGGTCGAGGCCAGCGCGACGTCGGCAGTGATGGCATCGTTGCGGAAGATCTGCTGCTGGCCGTCGCGGATCCGTGTCGCCGCGATCAAGAGCTTCGGGCACCCCGGAGTGAGCAGGGCGGCGAAATCGATGTCGCGCGACAGCGCCTGCCGCAGCGGATCGAGATCGAACGGATCGAACTGGCCGGAGCGCAGCGTCGGACCGAACGCGACCGAGCTTCCCGCCGGCGAAAATCCGCCGACCAGCATCAGCGAGCGGAACGAGGCCTCGTGCATGAGGCGGAGCCAGAACCGGCTCAGCCGTGCCCGGGCAGCCTCGCGGCCCCCTTCGGCAAGGCCGGAGGCGAGCAGGAGCGCATTGATGGCGCCGGCACTGGCGCCGCTGATGGTGTCGATCTCGATCGGCTCTTCCAGCAGCCGCTCGAGCACGCCCCAGGTGAAGGCGGCAAAGGTGCCGCCGCCCTGCAGCGCCAGCGATAGCTTTCGCGGCGGCCATCGGCCGGCGGGCAGCTGCGCTGGCGCAACGGGCGCGGTCGTGGTCACTATCTCGGCCGTCACAGGCGCTTGCGCGATCGGATCGGGCTGCGGCGCTGGCGACAAGACGGGAGGAGGCGCGGGAGGCGGCGAGGGCGCATCGGACCAGATGTCGGTGGTCGAGAGCAGCCGGCTTGCCGCGGTGCGCAACGCACCTCGCGAACCGACCCCGTCATGCGCGCCGACCATCTTCTCGCTCATTCTGAGCAACCGCGTAACGCCATCTCGACTGTCAGGATGACAGGCATGGAACACATTCGCTACTGCCTGCCGCGAAAGCGCCGGCAGTTGCGAACAGGATTTGACATATAATGCGGAGAGGGGGCTTCGGTATCCGTAGATGTCCCGGCTTTAGACGCCGACCTCGAAGCGACTACGCCTTCTCGCCGATCCGGCTTTCTTTGCCGGCTTGCAATCGCTTGATGTTCTCGCGATGCGCGTAGAACAAGAGCAGCGTAAGCACCGCGAACAAGGCTGCGAGCGCGAGGTGCCCGAACCACCACAGGAACATTGGCGTGACGAACGCCGCCACCAGCGCGGAGAGCGAGGAGTAGCGGGTGGTGAAGGCGGTCGCCAGCCAGATCAGGCAGAACACGACGGCGCCGGGCCAGAACAGTCCGAGCAGGATGCCGATATAGACGGCCACGCCCTTGCCGCCCTTGAACTTGAGCCAGACCGGGAAGAGGTGGCCGAGGAAGGCGCCGAGCCCGGCCACCATGGCGGCATTGGGTCCTGCGATGTAGCCGGCGATCACCACCGCCACGGTGCCCTTGAGCGCGTCGAACAGCAGGGTGCCCGCCGCAAGGCTCTTGCGTCCCGTGCGCAGCACATTGGTGGCGCCGATGCTGCCGGAGCCGATCGAGCGGATATCCTGGGTGCCGGCGAGCCTGGTCAGGACCAGCCCGAACGGGATCGAGCCGAGGAGGTAGCCGATGACGAAGGCCACCGGCAGAAATGCTTCAAGCCCCATGGCGGCAGCTCCAAAGGCTGGATTTCACGTCAGACATGCTCGTAGACCGTGCGTCCGCCGACAATGGTGCGCACCACGCGGCCTGTAAAGCGGGCCTCGTCGAACGGGGTGTTCTTGCAGGGCGATTTGAGATCGGCGGGATCGACCACCCAGGGCACATCGGGGTCGATCACGATGACGTCGGCCGGGCTGCCTGCACGCAGGGTTCCGCCCGGTAGCCCCAGGATTTCGGCCGGCCGGGTCGACATCGCGCGGATCAGCGTCTTCAGTTCCAGCTCGCCATTGTGCACGAGGCGGAGGCCAGCGGGCAGCATGGTTTCGAGACCAACGGCGCCGGGAGCGGCTTCGGCGAACGGCAGGCGCTTGACCTCGACGTCCTGCGGATTGTGGTCTGACATGATGACGTCGAGGAGGCCGGAGGCGATTGCGGCCACCAGCGCGCGGCGGTCGTCCTCGGTCCGCAAAGGCGGCGACAGTTTCAGGAACGAGCGGTAGGGGCCGATGTCGTTCTCGTTCAGCGCAAGATGGTTGATCGAGACCGAGGCGCTGACGGCGAGCCCGGCGTCGCGGGCGCGCTGGAGGATCTCGAGCGAGTCGATGCAGGTCAGCGAGGCCGCGTGATAGCGGCCGCCGGTCAACGCCACGAGGCGCATGTCGCGTTCGAGGATCACGGCCTCGGCGGCATTCGGGATGCCCATCAGGCCGAGCCGCGAGGCGAACTCGCCCTCGTTCATCACGCCTTCGCCGACGAGATCGGGGTCCTCGGTGTAATGCACGATCAGCGCGTCGAAATCGCGCGCGTAGGTCAGCGCGCGCCGCATCACCTGCGCATTGGTCACGCTTCTGACGCCGTCGCTGAAGGCGATGGCGCCCGCGGCCTTGAGCAGACCGAATTCGGTCATCTCATCGCCGTGCATGCCCTTGGTGAGGGCCGCCATCGGCTGGATGTTGACGATCGCGGTGTCGCGGGCGCGGCGCATCACGAAGTCGACGGTCGCCGAATTATCGATCACCGGAGACGTGTCGGGCTGGCAGATGATGGTGGTGATGCCGCCGGTCGCGGCGGCCTGGCTCGCGGTGGCAAAGGTCTCGCGATGGCTGAAGCCGGGTTCGCCGACGAAGGCGCGCATGTCGACCAGGCCGGGCGCCACGATCTTGCCGGTGCAGTTGACGATGTCGGTGCCTTCGGGGACGCCGGCCGCGCCGATGCCGCGGCGGGTCTCGCGGATGGCGCCGTCGGCGATGAGGACGTCGCCGACACCGTCGAAATCCCTGGAGGGATCGACGACGCGGGCGTTGGCGAGCAGGATGGGGCGGCGATCGGTCAACATCGGCATCACGCGTTCGGCAGGTTACGGGCGAGCGCTTCCAGCACCGCCATGCGCACGGCCACCCCCATCTCCACCTGTTCGCGGATCAGGGACTGCGCGCCGTCGGCCACGATCGAGTCGATCTCGACGCCGCGGTTCATGGGGCCCGGATGCATCACGAGTGCGTCGGGCTTGGCGTAGGCGAGCTTCTTCTGGTCGAGCCCGAAATAGTTGAAATATTCGGAGGACGACGGCACGAAGGAGCCGTTCATGCGCTCGCGCTGCAGCCGCAGCATCATGACGATGTCGGCGCCGTTGAGCCCCTCGCGCATGTCGTGCGCGACCTCGACGCCCATCCGCTCGATGCCCGGCGGCAGCAGCGTGGTGGGGCCGACCACGCGGACGCGGGCGCCCATCGTGTTGAGCAGGATGATGTTGGAGCGGGCGACCCGCGAATGCAGCACGTCGCCGCAGATCGCGACCACGAGCCCTTCGATCCGGCCCTTGTTGCGGCGGATGGTGAGCGCGTCGAGCAGGGCCTGGGTCGGATGCTCATGGGCGCCGTCGCCGGCATTGATCACGGAACCGTCAACCTTGCGCGCCAGCAGTTCCACCGCGCCGGAGGCATGATGGCGCATCACCAGGATGTCCGGGTGCATCGCGTTCAGCGTCATCGCGGTGTCGATCAGCGTCTCGCCCTTCTTCATGGACGAGGAGGACACCGACATGTTCATGACGTCGGCGCCCAGGCGCTTGCCGGCGAGCTCGAACGAGGATTGGGTCCGGGTGGAAGCCTCGAAGAAGAGGTTCACCTGCGTCCGTCCCCGCAGGACGGTGCGCTTCTTGTCAACCTGGCGGTTGAGCTCGACATATTCTTCGGACAGGTCGAGGAGGCCGGTGATGTCGGCCGCGGAAAGGCCCTCGATGCCCAGCAAATGCCGGTGGCCGAGGACGAAGGTCGATTTCGATGTCATTAAAACGAGAGCTATAGGCGCGGATGCATGAGGGGGCAAGGGCCAATGCCGGGGCGGGGAGTTATCCCCTGAGGAGTCTGGTACACGGTCATTCCGGGATGGCGCGCAAGCGCCAGACCCGGAATCTCGAGATTCCGGGTTCGATGCTTCGCATCGCCCCGGAATGACAGGGAAGTTTAGATGCGCTCCATCAAATCGATTTTGATCGTACTTTTAACAATCGCCTCCATCTCATCCGCGTTGGCCCAATCGCTCCCCGGCGGCTTCGTCTATCTGCGCGAGATCGATCCCGGCATCATCCAGGACATCCGCTATGCCACCTCGAACAATTTCGTCGGCCGTCCGCTCGCCGGCTACGGCGCCGGCGAATGTGTGGTGAAGCGCGAGGTCGGGCTGCGGCTGAAGGCGGTGCAGCAGGAGCTCGCGGCGCAAAACCTCTCGCTGAAGATGTTCGACTGCTACCGGCCGGCGCGGGCCTCGCTCGACATGGTGAAGTGGTCGCAGAACGGACACGAGACGGTCGCCGAGCGGCGCTACAATCCCAAGATCCCCAAGACCGAGCTGTTCCGCCTCGGCTACATCGCGAGCCGCTCGCAGCATTCGACGGGTGCCGCCCTCGATCTGACCTTGGTCGATCTCAAAGCCGACAACGCCGCCAAATATGATGCGGCAAAGACCTATGCCGACTGCACGGCGCCGGTCGAAGCGCGCGCGCCCGAAGGCAGCGTCGACATGGGCACCGGCTACGATTGCACCGACACGAGGGGCCATACTGCGGCACCGTCGATCACACCGGAGCAGCGCGCCTGGCGCAAGCGGCTGGTGGCTGCGATGGCCAGGCAAGGCTTTGTGAACTATTCGAAGGAGTGGTGGCATTTTTCCCTGCCGGGGGCCGGCGGGGCAGCCTATGATTTCCCGATTCAGCCGCGCCGGAACTAAAGCCCGCGCCGAGGAAACCTGATGACCCAGCCGAGCTTCGCGACCCACGAGGTCTTCAACCAGTCGCCGCCGTTCGAGGATATCGACCTGTTCGCCGTGGATCGGCCGCTGATCGATGCGGTGAAGGCCAATGGCGGCGCGGCGGCGGAACGCGAGCTGTCCGAGTTCGGCAGGCAGTGGGGCTCGGCCGCGATGGCCGATCGCGGGCGCGTCGCGAACGAGAGCACGCCGAAGCTGCGCACCTTCGACGCAAAAGGCAATCGCCGCGACCAGGTCGAGTTTCACCCGGCCTATCATGAGCTGATGGCACACAGCGCTCATGCCGGCGTCCACAATTCGACCTGGACCACGAACGGCAGACCTGCGGGCGATGCCGCCGAAGTCATCCGCGCCGCAAAATTCTACATGGCCGCGCAAGTCGAGACCGGCCACCTCTGTCCGATCACGATGACGCGCGCCTCCGTCGGTGCGCTGGCGATGCAGCCGGATCTGCTCGGCAAGGTGATGCCGGTGCTGTCGACCCGGAGCTACGACCCGAGCTTTGCGCCGTGGTGGCAGAAGCGCGGCATGACCCTCGGCATGGGCATGACCGAGAAGCAGGGCGGCACCGACGTGCGCGCCAACATGACGCGCGCCGTGCCCGACGGCGATGCCTATCGCATCACCGGCCACAAATGGTTCATGTCGGCGCCGATGTGCGATGCGTTCCTGGTGCTGGCGCAGGCGGACAGCGGGCTGACCTGTTTCTTCATGCCGCGCTTCGCGCCGGATGGTTCGGTGAATGCGATCCAGTTCCAGCGGCTGAAGGACAAGCTCGGCAACCGCTCCAATGCGTCCTCCGAAGTCGAGTTCGTCGGCGCCTATGGCGAACGGGTCGGCGAGGAGGGCAAGGGCATCCGCACCATCATCCAGATGGTGCAGCTGACGCGCCAGGATTGCGCGATCGCCTCCGTCGGCCTGATGCGCTCGGGGCTGGCGCATGCGCTGCATCACGCTCGTCACCGCAGCGTGTTCCAGAAGCATCTGGCCGATCAGCCCCTGATGCGGGCGGTGCTGTCGGACATGGCGCTGCATGTGGAGGCGAGCACGGCCCTGGTGATGCGGCTGTGCCGCGCCTTCGACCGCATGCCGCACGATGCGGCGGAGGCCGCCTATATGCGGCTCCTGACCCCTGCGATCAAATACTGGACCTGCAAGAGTGCGCCGCCGTTCCTCTATGAGGCCATGGAATGCCTCGGCGGCAACGGCTATGTCGAGGACGGCATTCTGGCGCGGCACTATCGGGAGTCGCCGGTCAACGCGATCTGGGAAGGTTCGGGCAACGTGATGTGCCTCGACGTGCTCCGCGCGCTCTCGCGCGAGCCGGAGGCCGCAATGGCGGTGCTGCAATCGCTTGCGGCCGAGACGACGGGCCTGCCCGGAGCAGGCGAAGCGATTGCGTTCATCGGTCAGACCTTCCGCCGCGCCGATGGCGAGCGTGTCGCGCGGCTTGCGGTCGAGAAGCTGGCGCTGCTTGCCGCTGCCGCCGCTCTCAACGGTGTTTCCCCGCGCAGTGCCGAACTGTTTGCCGCCACGCGCCTCGCAGCGACCCACGCCAGCATGTACGGCGCGGTCGAGCTGGAGAGCGGCGAGGTGCGCGCGCTGCTGGAGCGGGCGCTGCCGTGATCATTTATTCCGTCATTCCGGGCGCCCCGGAATGACGGGTTGAACCCAACGAAAGCCTCTTGATGGACTCCCTCAATCCCGACCATCCGCCGCTGACCGTGACGCCTGCGCAGCCGCGCGTCTGGATGTTCTGGGGCACCGCGTTGTGGGGCCTCTTCATCTTCGTGGCGATGTTCGTCGGGCAGATCGGCGCCGTCGTCCTGCTGGTGGCGCAGCGCGGCCTCCCCATGGACTTCGCCTCGATCCAGGCGGTCGGCCACGATCCGCAGGCCCTCGCGCTCTCGGTCATCATGGGCCTGCCGGCGACGGTCTTGGCGGTGTGGCTCGCCATTGCCATCAAGAAAGCCTCCTTCGTCGACTATCTCGCGCTGCATTGGCCGTCCTGGAGGCAGCTCCTGTTCGGCGCGGTCGGCCTCATCCTGCTGGTGCTGGTCTGGGAGACGATGTCGCGCGCGCTCGGCCGCGAGGCGACGCCGGGCTTCATGACGGATCTGCTGAAATCGGGTCGCGACAAGGGCGCGGCGCTGCTGCTGCTGTTCGCCTTCAGCGTCGCTGCGCCGATGTCGGAGGAGATCCTGGCGCGCGGCTTCCTCTTTCGCGGCTGGTCGGGGAGCTTTTTGCGCATGCCCGGCGCGATACTTTTGTCGTCGCTGGTCTGGACGGTCGTGCACCTGCAATACGACATGTACTTCCTCGCCGAAGTCTTCACCATCGGCCTGTGGTTCGGCTACATGCGCTATCGCGCGAATTCGCTCTGGCTCACCATCGTGCTGCACGCGCTGAACAATCTCACCGCGGTGGTGCTGACGATGTGGCTGGGGAGCTA
The DNA here is from genome assembly GCF_036247985.1 of Bradyrhizobium sp. TM239. Taxonomy (NCBI): domain Bacteria; kingdom Pseudomonadati; phylum Pseudomonadota; class Alphaproteobacteria; order Hyphomicrobiales; family Nitrobacteraceae; genus Bradyrhizobium; species Bradyrhizobium sp. TM239. The sequence continues at coordinate 27,325 of NZ_BTIR01000007.1, forward strand.
GGCCGCCAGCGCGATCGCGATCGGCATCGTGATCGCCGCCAAGATCGTCTGCAGCGTGATGATCTGCGCCAGCAGCGGGGCATCGCCGCCCATCTGGCGCGCCATCACATAGGCGCTGGACGAGGTCGGCACCGCCGCGCAGATCGCCACGATAGCGCGGCTGTCGCCCGACAGTCCGAACCAGACGGCCAGCGCCAGCGCCAGCGCAGGCATCAGCGCGAGCTTGAAGACGACGCCGATGGCCGCGGCCAGGCTTGGACGCAAGAGGCCTTCGAGATGCAGGCCGGCGCCGGTGACGAGCAGGCCGATCGCGAGCGAGGAGCGGCTGAGCGCGTCCGCCACCTCGTGCCAGAGTTTTGGCAGCGGCAGATGGGTGACATTGACGAAGAGCCCGATCGCGCAGGCCCAGATCAGGGGATTGCGGATCACCGTCATGACGATGGTCCGCGCTGACTGCTTCTCCGGCGCGGCGTAATGGGCGAGCACCACGACGCTCAACACGTTGACGAGGGGAATGATCGCGACCATCGCGACAGAGGCGAGCGCCAGCCCGACATCGCCGAACATGTTGGCGGCCACAGACAGCCCCACGAAGGTCTGCCAGCGTGTCGCGCCCTGGAAGATCGAGGTGAAGGCGGGCCCGTCGATATCGAACCGGGCCAGGGCGGGGCGGAGCGCGAGGCAGAGCAGCGACATCGCCAGCGCCGACAGCAGTAGCGCGCCGCCGACGCCGGCGACCGGCACCTTCGAGAGGTCGGCCTTCACCAGCGTCTGGATCAGCAGCATCGGAAACAGCACGAAATAGGTCAGCCGCTCCAGCCCGTGCCACTGCGTGTCCAGCCGCATCAGGCTGCGCTTCAAGACGACACCGAGCACGATGAGGATGAAGACCGGCAGCAGCGCCGCAATCACGACGGCCATCGGTCAGATGGTCCCTGAACGGAGATTGGCGAGGCGGTCGAGCGCGCCTTGCAGGATGAAGATCGCGGCGTGCTCGTCGATGACCTCGGCGCGCTTGGCGCGGCTGACATCCATGCCGATCAGCTCGCGCTCGACGGCCGCGGTCGAGAGCCGCTCGTCCCACAGGCCGATGGGGAGCGCGGTCAGGCCGGCGAGATTGCGGGCGAAGGCGCGGGTGGATTGCGCGCGCGGACCCTCGCTGCCGTCCATGTTGATGGGCAGGCCGAGCACGAAGCCGACCACCCTGCGCTCGGCCGCAATCGCGAGCAGCCGGGCGGCGTCCTGCTTGAACTGCTTGCGCTGGATCGTCTCGACGCCGGTCGCAAGCCGCCGGTCCGGGTCGGATACGGCAACGCCGATGGTCTTGGTGCCGAGGTCGAGCCCGACCAGCGCGCCGCGGGCGGGCCAGTGGGTTGCAGCATCGACGAGAGGCAGGATAAGAGCCGGCATGGCGTAGCGCATATCACGCGTTGCGCCGCGGAGTGAACCCGGAACAATGGATGCGCTGACATTATTCGGTCTGTTCGCCGTCACGGCGATGCTGGTCAGTTACGCCCTGGAAGATCGCAGCCATTGGTTCGTGCTGTTGTTCGCCGCATCCTGCGCGCTCGGCTCGGCTTACGGCTTTCTCCAGGGCGCCTGGCCGTTCGGGCTGGTGGAAGCGATCTGGGCCGTCGTGGCGCTACGGCGGTGGCAGCTGAAGCCGTAGATTATCCGGCGGCCGCAACATGCGCGCGCAATCGTGATGCACAAAGTGCGTCGATCATTTGTGGCAAATCTCACACGTCGGACGTCGCCGACCATGGCATGATGTCGCGTCTCCGGCTGCGCGCATCGATTGACGCTCTGGTTGCGGCGATGTAGATATATAGGTCTAAAGTAGTGTGGGGCGCGTGCCCCGATTTCCAGAACGATCGGCAGCGACCGGCAGTCCCGCCCGTGCTGCAACCTTGGCGCAAATTTTTAATGCGCCCCGACCACGTCCCATATTCGCCCAATCATTTGAGAGGTCACGATGCTCATCAAGCCAAGCCTGATCGCGGGCTCAGAAAGGCGATTCAAGCAAGCCGAGTTCTCACCCGACGCCCTGAACCGGAAACTGGGCGACGGTCCGATCGAGATGACGGTCGAGAAGATGCGCCTGCGCCAGCGCCAGCTGCTGGCCGAGACGCAGGATGTGGAGAAGGCCGAGATCGGCCTGGAGCGGATCATCCAGGGCAATGATCTCGACAGCATCAATTACCTCGCCAAGGGGACCGCCGCCTCGCGATCGGTCTGCCGCATTCAGCTCAGGGATCTCAAGTCGAATCTGCTCGGCTACGGCTCGGGCTTTCTGATCGGGCCGGGCCTGCTGCTGACCAACCATCATGTCTTCGGCAAGCCGGCCGAGGCCGCCAATTCGATCGCCGATTTCAACTATGAGCTCGATGTCTCCGGACAGGAGCGCGTGCCGGTGCGGTTCGGCTTCGAGCCGGGCAAATTCTTCTACACCAATGACAGGCTGGATTTTTCGATCGTCGCGGTGGCGCCGACCTCGCTGTCAGGCGGGGAGGAGCTCGAGGATTGGGGATGGCTGCCGCTCAGCGGCGCGCCCGGCAAGGCGGACCCCGGCGAGTACCTCACCATCGTCCAGCATCCCAGCGGGCAGATGAAGCAGGTCTGCGTCCGCGAGAACAAGCTGCTCAAATATGTCGGCGACTTCCTCTGGTACAACACCGATACGACGGCGGGATCGTCGGGCTCGCCGGCATTCAATCGCTTCTGGCAAGTGGTCGCGCTGCACCACAGCGGCGTTCCCCGGAAGGATGCGCAGGGCCGCACCCTGACCAAGGACGGCAAGGTGTGGAAGTCGTCGATGGACGAATCCCTGATCGACTGGGTCGCCAATGAAGGCATCCGGGTCAGCGCCATCGTGGCCGATCTCAAGGTCGCCGTCGGCTCCCATCCCCTGATCAAGCCGGTGCTGGACGAGGAGGAGCCGCCGAACCGGCAGGAGATCGAGAAGGTCCGCGCGCCGGTCGCCGCGCCCGCTTACGGCGCCAACATCTGGGTCGAGCAGTCGCTCGACGGCGCCGCACTGGTGGTCCCGATCCGGGTGCCGCTGCCGATGTTCAGGAAGGAAATCCCGTTCGCGCCGTTAGCACCCGTGCCGGGGCCGGCGGGGGGCAACGGAGGAGCGCCGAACGGCGGCATGCAGAACGGCGGCACGCCGTTGATCCCGCCGCCGGCCGGCCTGCTGCCGCACATCAGTGCGAACAACGGCCTGCCCATGGAAGCCGTGCATATCGATCAGAGCACGCTGAAATCGCGTCCCGGCTACAAGGCGAGTTTCCTCGGCACCGGCAAATTCTCGGTGCCCCTGCCGAAGATTCCGGCCGCCCTCAAGTCCCGGATCGCGACGCTCAAGGGCAGCGCCAAGCAGTCCGAGCTGAAATACTTCAACTACAGCGTCGTCATGAACAAGGAGCGCCGGCTCGCCTTCTTCAGCTGTGTCAATATCGACGGGGGCCAGCAGCAGGACGTCGGCAAGCGTGAAGGCGATTCCTGGCTGCGCGATCCGCGCATCGACGACGATGCCCAGATCGGCGACGAGTTCTACCGCAAGCAGGCCACCTTCGAAGCGGACCGCAGCAAGAACCCGTTCGATCGCGGTCATCTCGTGCGCCGCCTCGATGCGACCTGGGGCGACACCGTCGCCGCGGCCAAGCAGCATGGCGACGATTCCTTCCACTTCACCAATTGCTCGCCGCAGTTCTTCTCGTTCAACCAGGGCAAGCAGCTCTGGGCGGGACTGGAGGATTATACGCGCGATGTCCTGCTCGAAGGGGAGGAGAAGGGCATCGTCATGAACGGTCCGGTGTTCGACGGGCCGGATGCCGACGGATCCGATCTGCCCAATCCGGCCGGGCGGCCGCACAAGGATCCGAGCTTCGGCGGCGTTCAAATCCCGAAATATTTCTGGAAGATCCTGATCCGACGCAACGAGGATGACGACGCTCTCAAGGCGGCGGCCTTCCTGATGAGCCAGCGAAAGCTGGTCATGGAGATCGATCGCATCCAGGAGGTGGATCTGCGCGAAAAGATGTCCGAGGAGGACGTCAGCGTCTTCCAGGTCTCGATCGCGGACCTGACGAAGCTGACCAAGCTCGATTTCGGCAATCTCGGCGACGCAGATTCGCACGAGGCGACCTCGGTCGGCCCGCGGCGGATCGAGTCCTATGAGGACATTCGGCTCTAGAACAGCGCGGCCTGACGCGGCGTCACCGCGTCAGGCTGCGATGACGTCCTCGTCGGTCTTCAGGCAGGCGGCAAAGCCGCTCAGCGCGCTGGTTTGATGGCCGGCGCGACGCTGGATGAAGAGTGTCTCGACCCGCGCATGCGAGGCGCTCAGGGTGTGGATCGAGACGGTGCCATTCATTGCACTACGTTCGACGACCGCGCGCGGCAGCAACGTCACGCCCATGTCGGCGGCGACGCAGCCGATCATGCCGTCGAGTGTGCCGAGCTCGAAGCGTGCGGCCGAAGGCCAGCCGAACTCGACGAAGATCTGCTCCAGCCGCTGGCGGTAGGTGCACCCGGTGCGGAACACCAGCGCGGTCGGGCCGGACTCCGGCGTGCCGGCGCGCAGCTCGGCAAGCGAGGCCCAGCGACGCGCGCTGACCAGCACCAGCTCCTCGCGGAAGGCGCTCGTCGCAGCGAGGTCGTCATGCGCGATCGGACCTGCGACGAAGGCGCCATCGAGCGCGCCTTCGAGCACGCTCGCGACGAGGTCGGCGGTTGGCGCGGTACGCAAGGAAAGGCGCACGGCCGGGAAGCGGCGGTGGAAATCGGCGAGCAGCGGCGGCAGCCGCACCGCTGCGGTCGTCTCCATCGAGCCGATCGCAAGCGGTCCCTTTGGCGCGCCATCGTCGCGCGCGGCCAGCACGGCTTCACGCGAGAGTGCGGCCATCCGTTGCGCGTAGGGCAGGAGGCGCCTGCCGGCGCCGGTCAGCGTCATGCCCCGGCTGTGGCGTTCGAACAGCGGTGTGCCGATCTCCGCCTCCAGCGCCTTGACGCGCTGGGTGACGTTGGATTGCACGGTGTTCAGCTCTTCCGCGGCGCGAGTGATGCCGCCGGTGCGGGCGACTGCTGCAAAGGTGTTGAGATCGCTGAGTTCCATGGCCCGTTTCTCTTTTGAGATGGCAGCGTTCTGTAGAATTCAATTTTGAAGAATGATATTCGCGCCTAATCTTCCTGTCCAGAGTGGGAGGACTCATGCCGATTGCCACGCCGCTGACGGAGTTGCTGGGGATCAGGCATCCGATCTTGTCGGCTCCCATGGATACAATCGCGGGCAGCCGGCTGACGCGCGCCGTCAGCGAGGCCGGCGGATTCGGCATCCTGGGTGGTGGATACGGTGACCGTGTCCGACTTCAGACGGAGGCCGCAGAGCTGAAGGGCTTTGCGCCGTTCGGCATAGGCTTCATCACCTGGAGCCTGGCAAAGCAGCCCGAACTTCTCGACATTGCGCTCGACGCTCGTCCGCAGGCCGTGATGCTGTCGTTCGGCGATCCCGCACCATTCGCGCCGCGCATTAAAGCGTGCGGCGTGCGACTGATCTGCCAGGTGCAGAGCGAGGACATGGCCAGGCAGGCGCTCGATGCCGGCGCGGAGATTCTGATTGCGCAGGGGACGGAGGCGGGCGGCCACGGCGCATCGCGCACCACCGTCGATATCGTGCCGGCGATCGTCGATCTTGCGGCCGGACGTGTGCCGGTCGTCGCGGCCGGCGGGATCGCCGACGGCCGGGGCCTCGCCGCAATGATGATGCTGGGCGCAGCCGGCGTGCTGATCGGCACCCGTTTCTATGCGAGCGTGGAGGCCAACGGGGCGGAGGAGGCCAAGGAGCGTATTCGCAGAGCCGACAGCAATGACACCGTGCGCGGCGTCATCGCCGACTGGTCGCGCAGCCTGTTCTGGCCGGCCCCGTTCACCGCGCGAACCCTGGTCAACGATCACATCAGGCGCTGGACCGGCCGCGAGATCGAGCTCATGCAGCGCGCGAGCGAGGTCGCCGTCGAGTATGCTGCGGCGAAGGCTGTGGGCGATTTCGAGGTCGCCGCGGTCTTTGCCGGCGAGGCGGTCGGCCTGATTCATGATATTCCGCCCGCAGCCGAGATCGTCGAGCGGATTGCGACTGAAGCCGAACAGCTCCTTGCCGGATGGCGCAACTCCATTGCGTCAGTCGCCTGAACCTAGAGAGAACAACCATGTGGCCTGACCGTCGACTGATCGACCTCTTCAAGACCGAATTTCCGATCGTGCTGGCGCCGATGGCCGGTGTGATGGATGCGGAGCTGGTGATCGCCGCGGCGCAAGGCGGAGCGCTGGGGTCGCTGCCGTGCGCGATGCTGTCGCCGGACAAGATACGCGAGCAGGTCAAGATCATCCGCAAGGGCGTCACAGCGCCGGTCAATCTGAACTTCTTCTGCCACACGCCGGTCGAGCTCACGGCGGAGGCCGAGGCGCGCTGGAAGCAGCGCCTCGCGGGCTATTACAGGGAACATGGCCTCGATCCGGCGGCGCCGGTCAATGCCGCCAACCGGGCCCCGTTCGATGCGGCGACCTGCGCGCTCGTGGAGGAGCTGAAGCCGGAGGTCGTGAGCTTTCATTTCGGCCTCCCGGAGCAGGCCTTCCTCGACCGCATCAGGGCGGCCGGGTGTCTCGTGATCGCCTCGGCGACCACCGTGAAGGAAGCCGTCTGGCTCGACCAGCGCGGTGTCGACGCGGTGATCGCGCAAGGTGCGGAGGCCGGCGGCCATCGCGGCATGTTCCTGACCGAGAAGATAAGCGAGCAGCCCGGCAATCTTGCGCTGGTGCCGCAGATTGTCGATGCCGTGAAGGTGCCGGTCATCGTTGCCGGCGGCATTGGGGACGGGCGCGGCATCGCGGCGGCTTTCGCGCTGGGCGCCTCCGGTGTGCAGATCGGAAGCGCTTACCTGCGCTGTCCCGAATCCAAGGTGACCGCGGCGGGGCGCGCGGCACTGGCCGAAGGACGCGATGATTCCACCGTCATCACCAACGTCATGACCGGGCGGCCGGCCCGCGGCGTCCAGAACAGGCTGATGCGCGAAGCCGGTCCAATCTGCCCGGATGCGCCGCCATTTCCCCATGCGGCAACGGCGCTGGTGCCGTTGAAGGCGGCGGCGGAGAAGCAGGGCCGCGCGGACTTCACCAATCTCTGGGCGGGGCAGGCGATCGCCATGGGCCGGGACCTCCCCGCCGCGGAATTGACCCGGGATCTCGCCAAATCGGCGCTCGCCCGGCTGAAAGCGCTGGCCGGCTAAGTGCTGGCCCCGGTTGCGGCGCAAAACCGGCCTCTGCTATACGGCACATAGGTTTTGCCGTGAGAGGCCTTATATAATGTCCGTCGACGCCGCTACCGTCCGCCGCATCGCGCATCTGGCGCGCATTGCGGTTTCCGAGGACGAGGTTCCGCATCTTCAAGGCGAGCTCAACGCCATGCTCGCCTTTGTCGAGCAACTCTCGGAGGTCAATGTCGAGGGCGTGGAGCCCATGACCTCGGTCACCCCGATGCAGATGAAGAAGCGGCAGGACGTGGTCGATGACGGCGAGATCGCCGACGATATCGTTGCCAACGCGCCCGCGACCGAAGGACACTTCTTTCTTGTGCCGAAGGTCGTCGAGTAACCCTCATAGCGTTTTCGAGCGAAGTGGAAGCCGGTTCGCGTAAAGAGAACGCGTCAAACTTAAGAGTCTCAGGACGCCGCCCGATGTGCATGCTTTGCGACGATGAGAAGGCCTATCAGGCCTACATGAACTATCTCGACAAGATGGAACGGCAGGGCAAGGCTGCCGATCCCAACGTCGCCGTCAATGCCGTGCTCGACGAGATCGAGGCCGCAGCGAATGCTGCCGCCAAAAAAGACGACCCGGCCAACGACAAGACCCTGTCTCCGTTCTTCTGCAGCCCGATCAATAAATGACCGATTTGACATCGTTGACGCTCGCCGAGGCCCGCAAGGGTCTCGCCGACAAGACTTTCACGTCCCTCGAGCTGACCGACGCGCATCTGAGCGCGATCGAGGCGGCGCGCGTGCTCAACGCCTTCGTGATGGAGACGCCGGAGCAGGCGCGCGACATGGCGAAGGCCGTGGACGAGAAGATCGCCAAGGGTGAGGGCGGTCCGCTCGCGGGCATCCCGCTCGGCATCAAGGATCTGTTCGCGACCAAGGGCGTGCGCACCACGGCGTGCTCGAAGATCCTCGGCAATTTCGTGCCGACCTACGAATCCACCATCACCTCGCAGCTCTGGCGCGACGGTGCCGTGATGCTCGGCAAGCTCAACAATGACGAGTTCGCGATGGGCTCGGCCAACGAAACCTCGTGCTTCGGCCCCGTCGGCAATCCCTGGCGGCGCGAAGGAAGCAACACGACGCTGGTGCCGGGCGGCTCGTCCGGCGGCTCGGCCTCGGCCGTGGCGGCGCTGCTCTGCATGGGCGCGACCGCGACCGACACCGGCGGTTCGATCCGCCAGCCGGCGGCGTTCACCGCGACCGTCGGTATCAAGCCGACCTATGGCCGCTGCTCGCGCTGGGGCATCGTCGCCTTTGCCTCCTCGCTCGACCAGGCAGGTCCCATTGCGCGCAGCGTGCGCGATGCTGCGATGCTGCTGCGCTCGATGGCCGGCCATGACCCGAAGGACACGACCTCGGTCGACATTCCCGTGCCCGATTACGAGGCGGCGATCGGCAGGTCCGTGAAGGGCATGAAGATCGGCATCCCCAAGGAGTACCGTCTCGACGGCATGCCGGCCGAGATCGAAAAACTCTGGAGCGAGGGCGCGGCGTGGCTGAAGGCGGCCGGCGCCGAGCTGGTCGAGGTGTCGCTGCCGCACACCAAATACGCACTGCCGGCCTATTACATCGTGGCGCCGGCGGAAGCGTCCTCGAACCTCGCGCGCTATGACGGCGTCCGCTACGGCCTGCGCGAGCAGGCCAAGAACATCACCGAGCTCTACGAGAACACCCGCGCCGAAGGTTTTGGTGCGGAGGTCCGCCGCCGCGTCATGATCGGCACCTATGTGCTCTCGGCCGGCTATTACGACGCCTACTATTTGCGCGCCCAGAAGGTGCGCACGCTGATCAAGAAGGATTTCGAGGATTGCTTCGCGCGCGGCGTCGACGCAATCCTGACGCCGGCGACGCCGTCGGCGGCCTTCGGCATCGGCGAGAAGGGCGGCGCCGATCCGGTCGAGATGTATCTCAACGACATCTTCACGGTGACCGTGAACATGGCGGGCCTGCCCGGCATCGCGGTGCCCGCCGGCAAGGACGCGCAGGGCCTGCCGCTCGGCCTGCAGCTGATCGGCCGTCCGTTCGAGGAGGAGACGCTGTTTTCGCTCGGCGAGGTGATCGAGCAGGCGGCCGGCCGCTTCACGCCCGCGAGGTGGTGGTGAATGCCGCCGCGTTCATCGCGAGCCTCGACGGCGCGGCGCCCGCGCCACACCTGAGCGCGCCGCTCGCCGGACTCTGGTGGGCCGCCAAGGGCGATTGGGACCGCGCGCACAAGATCGTCCAGGACGAGAGCAGCCGCGACGCGGCCTGGGTGCATGCCTACCTGCACCGCGTCGAAGGCGATCTCGGCAACGCCGGCTACTGGTACCGCCAGGCCAGCCAGCCCGCTGCTAAGGATTCATTGGAAGCGGAGTGGGAGCGGATCGCTGCCACGCTGCTCGGGAGCACGACATGAGCACGGCCACACACAAGCTTCTCAAGGGCGCCACCGGTGACTGGGAGGTTGTCATCGGCATGGAGATCCACGCCCAGGTCACCTCGAACTCGAAGCTGTTCTCGGGCGCCTCGACCGCGTTCGGCGGCGAGCCGAACACGCATGTCTCGCTGGTCGACGCCGCGATGCCGGGCATGCTGCCCGTCATCAACGAGGAATGCGTCAGGCAGGCTGTCCGGACCGGGCTCGGTCTCAACGCGCAGATCAACCTGCGCTCGGTGTTCGACCGGAAGAACTATTTCTATCCGGACCTGCCGCAGGGCTACCAGATCAGCCAGTACAAGTCGCCGGTGGTGGGCGAGGGCGAGGTGATCGTCGATCTCGACGGCGGCCGCACTGTCTCCATCGGCATCGAGCGGCTGCATCTGGAGCAGGATCCGGGCAAAATGCTGCACGACCGGTCGCCGTCGCTGTCCTACATCGATTTCAACCGCTGTGGCGTGGCGCTGATGGAGATTGTCTCGAAACCGGACATCCGCGACGCCGAGCAGGCCAAGGCCTATGTGACCAAGCTGCGCTCGATCATGCGCTACCTCGGCACCTGCGACGGCGACATGGAGAAGGGAAGCCTGCGCGCCGACGTCAATGTGTCCGTGCGCAAGCCCGGCGCGCCGCTCGGCACCCGCTGCGAAATCAAGAACATGAACTCGATCACCTTCATCGGCCAGGCGATCGAGTATGAAGCGCGGCGCCAGATCGAGATCCTGGAGGACGGCGGTCAGATCGAGCAGGAGACGCGTCGGTTCGATCCCAACAAGGGCGAGACGCGCTCGATGCGGTCCAAGGAAGAGGCGCACGACTATCGCTACTTCCCCGATCCCGACCTGCTGCCGCTCGAGTTCAGCCAGCAATTCGTCGACGAGCTGAAGGCGAAGCTGCCGGAGCTGCCTGACCAGAAGAAGGCGCGCTTCGTCGCCGATCTCGGCCTGTCGGCCTATGACGCGAGCGTGCTGGTCGCCGAGCGCGAGAGCGCGGTGTTCTATGAGACCGTGCTCGACAAGCTCGGCAACCGCGCGCGCGACGGCAAGATGGCGGCGAACTGGGTGATCAACGAGCTGTTCGGCCGTCTCAACAAGGAAGGCCGGGATATTACGGGCTCTCCGGTCAGCGCCGAGCAGCTCTCGGGGATCATCGACCTGATCGGCGAGGGCACGATCTCGGGCAAGATCGCCAAGGATCTGTTCGAGATCGTCTGGCAGGAGGGCGGCGATCCCCGCGCGCTGGTCGAAAGCCGCGGCATGAAGCAGGTCACGGATCTTTCGGCCATCGAAAAGGTTGTCGACGACATCATCGCAGCCAATCCCGACAAGGCCGCGCAGGTCAAGGACAAGCCGCAGTCGCTCGGCTGGTTCGTCGGTCAGGTGATGAAGGCGTCCGGCGGCAAGGCCAACCCGCAGAGCGTCAACGACCTGCTCAAGTCCAAGCTCGGCGTCTGACGTCACGCGTTCGGACGAGGTGACGGCACGCTTCGTCACCTCACTTTCGGTTCGTGATGCGACGCTCGCGCGCATCCTCGGCGCTAAACTTCATCCCGACCAGACGCGATGCGACGGCCGAATCGCCGTCACGCGATTCGCGTAAAACGGCCGCTCGCACACGCTCCGACGAGCGCTCGCGTCATTAATCATGAAAATATTTTCGTTGCCAAAAATCGCGACTCAGAGTCCGCGAAACGCCTTTGCAAGGTGATCTCGACCGTCACGATGCGCACCGTCGGGTCGATCGCGCGCGATGCGCGCGTGCAGGAAAATACTTGCTGCATAGAGTTTTCTGCAATCGCATCTGTCGCGGACATCGACGATGCGGGCACTCTGCGCGATCGTGCAAACACGTCATGCAGCGTGCTTGCATCGCGCTCGCCAAGCGCACGCGCCTTGCGCCGTCAACACTTCTTTAAGCGAGACGCTGTTTTTTTCGTTGTGTTGGTGTATTCGGGATGAGTGTGCACTCGATCCCCGAATGCATGCAGCGATTAAGCCATCTCACACATCGGAGGGCAACATGGCCAAGAAAGCTAAGAAGGCAAAGAAGGCGAAGAAGGCGAAGAGCGCAGTGAAGAAGACTGCGAAGAAGACCCGCAAGGTCGCCAAGAAGAAGTAACTTCGCTTCTGAAGTTGCCGGCTCCTCGAGAGCCGGCACGTCATCAGCGCCTCCTAGAGGTTCTGGTCGACGATAGAGGGTGTCGGCGAGACATCAGGTCAACGGTCGGATCGCTCTCTTCGCGGTCCGGCAGAAGAAACAAGTTTTCTTCGTTCGGTGCGGGGCCGGTTCTCCGGTTCTGCAATTTCACGAGTGGCCTCGCGGTCAAAGTGGAATCTGGTCCTGACGTGTTCGCCGACGCCCTCGTTCTCCTGAGGCCGGGGTATTGCCGGCATTCCTTTTCCCCACATTGCTGATCTGACCACAGCGCGTCCGCGCCGCTCTTGTCGTGCTGCCTTGGGGCAGGCAAGGGCTGAGGCCCGATTGCGTGGTGTTTGCGCCACGCTTCGCCATTCGCGGTGTCATCGCCCGGCTCCGACCGGGCGATCCAGCACGCCGAGACGGCAGTGGTTGAATCGATGGGCTGCGGCGTACTGGATTCCCCGCCTGCGCGGGGAATGACGGGGCGGCGGCGGCGCCCCACCGCGCGCGATGGTTATCGATGTCCCAAAATCCCAGGGTAAACCAAATCTGACGAATCGCGGAAGTGCCTGCAAATCAGAGACTTCTTGAATTCTGTGCGCCGGCGCCGCGCGCTCGCGTTTACGTCTGCTTCATCGCGATACTTAAACTGCCATTCAAATTTGCCCGCCATCATCGCCTCCAACAAGCCGGCAAACGGCGTTGGGTAAAAAGACTAAGGCAAGAAGACTAGGGGATGAGTTGAACAGTGCAGGATCCCGGCAAGGGGCATGCACATCAGAGTTGGACGGGAGCCGCGCTCGGGGGAGCAAGGCACAAGAAAAAAGGGGATGCGTTATGTTTCAGGGTACTTTCGATCTGGAGACGGCAACGCCGATCGACGCGACCGCGCTGTCGGACGTGCTGTTCGAACGTGGGATCTATTGGGCGAGCGGCCGTTCCGGGCTCGTCGATCTCGTCGCCGCGCACAAATGGTTCAACCTCGCCGCCCTGAAGGGCCGCAAGGACGCCGTGACGCTGCGCCAGGAAGTCGCCGGGCAGATGTCGGATGCCGAGATCTCGGCCGCGCAGCGCGAGGCGAGGGCGTGGGTCTCCACGCACTGAACCGAGCATCGCATCCACACCCGTGTTCGCACGGGCGGGCTTGGTTGCGCTGAATCAAGTTTCTTCGTCGTGCCGCCTCATAAGACCCGAGCGGCATGAGCGACCTCGACACGAATGGACGATGGCTGCCGATTCAGATCGCTCCCGACGAGTGCGATCTGGAACTCGGACGTCCGCACAAGACGGGGATTCTGCCCTGGTCGTTTCCGTGCAGGCGCAGGTCCGGTGTCTGGTACAACGTTTGGGCCGGCGAGGCGGTGCTGATTTCGCCCTCGCATTGGCGGATCTGGCGGTTCCACCGCTAGACGCGGACCGACACATATACCGACACATATAGAGAGTGATGCGAATCGAGCCGAGTTGCCGCGCTGAACCTTGCGCCAGGCTTTCGCGGCCACGAGCGCTTTCAGGTGAAAAGACGCCCAGACTTTGATTGATTCTGCCGCTGGGTGGCGGAGAGGGAGGGATTCGAACCCTCGATACAGCTTGAGACCGTATGACGCTTTAGCAAAGCGTTGCCTTCAGCCACTCGGCCACCTCTCCGGTGCGAGCCTTATGCATCTAATTACTCGGGCCGGTCAATTTGGAAGCGTGTGTTTTCGCTCGAATATTCCCAGCGATTTTCGCAGCAAAGCAGTTTGCCCTCGGGGCGTGACCGTAACGTTGCGAGAATGGGCGCCGAGCTGGAACGTCCGGCACATGTCGAAGGCTGGTTTCGCCGATGAAAACCTCTTTGCTCGTGTAAGAGACTGAATTTACTGGACGATTCAATGAGGCGGGAGCGGGCCTGTCAAAAGTTCGAATCGCGCCATCTCCGCCAGCCGGCCCAATAACCCCCGCTATTCACAAAGATTGCTCCTCGCGCACCTTAAGGCCTTGAAGGCCTTGCCTGCATCAGGCCCGGAGGCGCGGAGCAGGTCGATGCCTTCTCCTTGAGTCTCCCTCCGATTCTACGATTCGAGCGCGTCAAAGCCTCTCGAGGCCGAGATCTGGCCTGCTCTGCCTTAAGTGGGGAACTTTGATGGCGAAAGGAACCGTCTCGAAAACGTCAATGTAAACAATGTGTTGCGAGGGCGGTCCGATCACATCTGCGTGTTATTTGTGCAACACCCGTCGGAAAACAAGCTTCATGGGCCCGTTTCAAAGCGTTCTCTTGTTGTGTGTGCAAGGACGTTCGGTAATTGTGACTGAGCGACGGAGGGGGGCATCCCGAGGTCGTCCCGTTTAGGTCATTTCGCTTAAGTCCCTCGCGTTCATGCGGGTGTGTCCGAAGACGCGAAGGAGCCCGGAGCGGTGATTTAGAGGGGGTTGGGGAATTGGCCGTCCGGTCAGTGACCTTCCCTGAAGAGCAACTTGGAGGTTTAACATGAAGTTGGTTAAGAGCCTTTTGCTCGGCTCAGCGGCGGGTCTGATCGCCGTGGGCGGAGCTCAAGCAGCCGATCTGCCCGTGAAGGCCAAGGCGGTCGAATACGTGAAGATCTGCTCGCTGTACGGCGCGGGCTTCTACTACATCCCGGGCACCGACACCTGCATCAAGCTGGGTGGTTATCTGCGCGCTGAAGTCGCGCTGAACACCAACTCGGACTTCAGCGGCCAGCTCACGTCGAACAACGGCGCGCGCAACCGTCTGACGAACTACTACACCATGCGCGCTCGTGAAGATCTCAACATCGACACGCGCACCGCGACCGAGTACGGCGTCGTCCGTACCTTCTTCGACGGCGTGTTCTCCTGGACCACCGGCAACTACGCCGGCACCGGCAGCGCGACCGGCGCGACTGCCTACAGCGGCACGCTGGCTCTCAACACCTCCGGCGCGACTCCGGCGCTGGTTGGTTCGTCGATCAACGGCACCGACGGCAACACCTCGGGCGGTTCGCTCGGCGTGTACTACGCCTTCATCCAGTTCGCCGGCTTCACCATGGGTAAGGCCGTGTCGCAGTTCGACGCGCCCTGGACCAACTATCCCGGCAACAACTTCGACAGCCTCGTCGGCGGTTCCGGCACGGTCACTGGTGTCAACCAGTTCACCTACACCGCTGACTTCGGTCAGGGCGTGACGGCGTCGTTCTCGGCGGAAGACGCGACGGCTTACTACCAGGCCGGCAACCTCAACATGACCGGCGCTTCGGCGACTGGCATGATCGGCGGTTCGTATGGCTCGAACGCCATCGGCGGTTCGCGTTCGCCGAACCTCGTCGGTATGGTTCGTGTCGACCAGGCTTGGGGTCTGTTCCAGGCGTCGGTCGCTGCGCATGACAACCACGTTGCCTACTACGGCGCCACCGAGCCGACTGGCCACCCCGACGACAAGTGGGGTTGGGCTGTTCAGCTCGCTCTGTCGATCAAGAACATCCCGACTGGTGCGGGTGACGTGATCAACATTTCGGGCGTCTACACCGACGGCGCGTCCCGCTACAACTTCCAGAACCTCGCGGGCGGCAGCTACTCGATGTTCGGCAGCTCGGGCGTTGCCTACCAGAGCGTCGGCTTCGCCATCGCTCCGGACACCGTGTTCGTGACCGGCTCGTCGCAGGAAACTGTGAAGACCTGGGGCTTCCGCGGTGCCTACACCCACAACTGGGATCCCTACTGGAACACCGCGCTGTACGGTGCCTACGCTCAGGCGCAGTTCGGCTCGCTCGCCAAGACCACGCTTTGCGGCGCTGGCGGTGCAGGCGGCGTGTTCGGCGGTCTCGCCGGTGTCACGGGTTGTAATCCTGACTTCGCCATCGGCCAGGTCGGTATCATCACCCGCTGGACCCCGGTCAAGAACCTGACGTTCTCGGCTGACCTGAACTGGACCCATCTCGACCAGAAGTACTCTGGCACGGTTGGTTACGCCGGTTCCGGCACGACGGCCAAGCCGGCTGCCGTGTACGAGCTGAAGGATCAGGACACCATCACCCTGCTCCTCCGCGCTCAGCGCAACTGGTAAGTTCGGTCTAACGACCTGACAGAGAGCCCCGGCGGGAAACCGCCGGGGTTCTTTTTTTGGGCGATCGCTTCTTGTCGGTTGTCAGCAGGCGAGGGGTGGTCGGCGAGCAATGGTCGCCAAGACCGCCCCGGTGCCGGCTCCTGATGCGAAAGAGGCCGCCAGTCGAAGGCGGCCTCTCGCGCTCTGAGCTGCTGTCGTCCCTTACTTCAGGTCCAGGGCCCTGCAGTAATAGGAGCTCTCGACGCTGGTCCAGCCCCGCTCCATCCTGTTGCTTTGGCACTCGAAGAAGGACTTGAAGCCAAGAACGTTTCTGCAGTTCTGGACTGCGGCACCGGACAGGGAGCATCCGACCCATGGAGCGTTGCCCGGGCCGTTGCTTGTTTGGGCTGCGACTTTGATGGGGGCGGCGCTCGACGGCACGATCGACATGGAGACAAGAGCAAGAACGGACATGGCCAACGTCTTCATAGCTTTCTCCTCTTCTTGTTGCCTGGGACGGCAGATTCCGATCCCCGGGCAATACTGCCAGAGCGCGCGTTGAGCGTCGCATTCAATCCCGGAATGTCTGGTGATCGGAGGAGGGCGCGCTTCCACGCGCGAGCGTGGATCGCTATTCCACGCTGCCGGCGCCGCGGCGCAGATCGGCTTCGATCTGCAGCCGCGTGCCGCCGCCGAAGCGGGCACGGTAGACTTGCAGGTTCTCCATGATCCGCTGCACGTAGTTGCGCGTCTCGGAGAACGGAATCAGCTCGACCCAGTCGACCGCGTCGACCTTGGGGTCGCGCGGATCGCCGTAGCGCTCGACCCACTTCTTCACGCTGCCGCGGCCGGCATTGTAGGCGGCAAAGGTCATGATGTAGGAGCCGCGATAATCCTCGAGCAGTCCGCCGAGCTCGGCCGAGCCGAGCGTGGCGTTGTAGACCGAATCGTTCTTCAGCCGCCCCAGATCGTAAGTCGCGCCGTGGCGCTTGCAGACATAGCGCGCGGCATCGGGCGTCACCTGCATCAGGCCGTAGGCCTGCGCTGGCGAGACCACGGACGGATTGAATGCGCTCTCCTGCCGCGCGATCGCATAGACGATGCTGCGCTCGACGTCGGGACCGATCGGGGTGAACTGCGGAATGCCGTTGACGGGGTAGGCGTAGAAGTCGAAGGGAAGGCCGCGATTGAGCGCGGCCTTGCCGAGCAGCAACATGCCGCGCGCATCGTTGTAGCGCTGGGTCAGCTCGCCGAGGCCGGCGAGCGCTTCGGGATCGCCGTTCTCGCCCATGTCGGCCAGCAGCGGTATCGCCATCTCGCGCTCGTCGAGCTCGTAGAGCAGTTGCGCGGCGCGCACGATCTCCAGCCGTTCGGCGCCGCGGCCGCGCGGCTGGCTGTTGAGCTCGATCTGCGGCAGGCCGAGCTTGGCCCGGGCGAGCTGGCCGTAATAGCTGGTCGATTGTTCGGCTGCGCGGGCATAGGCGTTGCGCGCCTCCTGCTGGCGCCCCGCCGCTTCCGCGGCGCGGCCCTGCCAATAGCCGGCACGCGCCAGCGCGGTCGGATTGACGCTGCCGACGCCGATGCGGGCGAAATGCTGGGTGGCGGCCGCGGGGTCGTTGAGGAATCGCAGCGCGATCCACCCGGCCGTGAATTCCTGCTCGGTCTTGTAGATGTCGCGCGAGGGCAGTGCGGCGTCGCGCGCGATCAGATAGGCGCTGCGGAATTCCTCGGTGTCGATCATCTTGCGCGCCAAAAGACGCCGCTCGATCCACCATTCGTCGAGATTGTGGAGCCGGTTCGGATCCTTCGGCGCCGACAGCATGAGCTGGGCTGCCTCGGCGAACTTCTCCTCGCGGCGCAGCAGCTGGATCTTGCTGAAGGTGAAGCCGGGATCGTTGTGCAGCTCGCGGGGCACGGCGTCGAGCAGCGCGCGCGCATTCGGCGCCTTCTTGACGGCGGCGATGCGGGCCTTGGCGAGTGCGACATAGCCGGCGCCGAGGCGCTTTGCGGCGCGCAGCGCGGCCTCGTTCTCGCTGCCGTAGAGCAGGGTGTCCATCCGCGCCTTCTGGTCGCCCGGCGTCAGCAGGGCGCCGAACTGATCGAGCGCGTTGTTCTCGGTGTCCTCGGACATCGGATCGCTGCGCCAGGCCTCGCGCACCAGCCGTTCGGCATTGGCGCGGTCGCCGCGGGCCAGCATCGTCTTGGCGAGCGTGAAGCGGCCCTTGGCGGACACAGGAGATTCGTTCTCGAACCACGACCACGCGACGGAATCGTCGCGCCTGTCGTCCCACATCGCGGCCTCGAGGCGCCGGCGCAGGAAGGTCTGCGACGGCCAGCTCGGATTGGCGGAAAGGAAGGCGCGGTAGCGCTCCACGGTCGCGCCATTGTCCTCGCTGCGCAGGATGATCCATTCCGCGAGTTTTCGCGCGACCGGATCCGAGATGCCCGCTGCGACGTTGCTGGCGTCACCCGCCTTGCGCTTGCGCACGAGCTCGATGACGCTCTCCAGGGCGTCCTTGTCACCCTGAGGCGTCGAGGACGTCGCAGCGACCGCGGCCGGGATGACCGGCTTGCGCGGCGCGGCATGCTGGCGGGTCGCCGGAGCCAGCACGGGTGCTGCGGCCGGCCTGGCGGCGGGGGCGGAAGGCCTGACGGTGGCCGTCGCGGCGGGGGCGGTTTTCGGCGGCGAACTGCTGGCGGCCGGAGGCGATTTCGGCGCAGGTGCCGCTGCGGCAGGCTTTGCGGCAGGCTTGGGCTTGTCCTTCGCGGGCTCTTTTCCGGCGCTCTTGCCGGCGTCCTTACCAATTTCCTTGGCCGGTTTCTTCGCAGCGTCCTTGGCCGGAGCGCCAGCGGCACCCTTGCTCGCGCCCTTGTTTGCTCCCTGGCTTGCTCCTTTGGCCGCGTCCTTCGAAGTGTCCTTGCCGGTTCCCTTGGACGAGCCCTTCGGGGTCTCCTTGGCGGTGTCCTTGGCGGCAGGCTTCGCGGTGTCCTTGCCGGCCTCCGCAGGTGTCTCATTGGACCTGGCCAGGGCGGCGCAGCCGACCGACAGCCCCGCCATCAGGCACATGATCAAACCGGTGGATCGCCAAACGGCACGAGGGAATGAGGTCACGGCGTTTCGTCGCCCCGAATCAGTCAAGTGGCTCAAGATCTAGCTGTATTTGATTGAATATGCGGACAAAATACCAACAGCCGCTTACTTCGGGCCGGTTTGCACCACCACCGCGGCAAAATCGCGGCCTAAACAGTGCGTCACACGGAAGCGGGCCTTTTACCGGCGGGATAGACTCGATATGAAAGGGGCTTGCTCGAGAGATAGCCGCGTACGGAGGAAGTCCATGGCAGCCAAGACGAAATTCCGGGGGTCGTTCACCGCCTTGGTCACGCCGTTCAAGAACGGCTCGCTGGACGAGGCGGCATTCCGATCCCTGGTCAACTGGCAGATTTCGGAGGGCACCAACGGCCTGGTCCCGGTCGGCACCACCGGCGAGAGCCCGACGCTCAGCCATGACGAGCACAAGAAGGTCGTCGAATGGTGCATCGCTGAAGCCAAGGGCCGCGTGCCTGTGATCGCGGGTGCAGGCTCCAACTCGACCAAGGAGGCGATCGAGCTCGCCCAGCACGCCGAGAAGGCGGGCGCGGATGCCGTGCTGGTGGTGACGCCTTACTACAACAAGCCGACCCAGGAAGGCATGTACCAGCACTTCAAGGCCATCAACGACGCAATCGGCATTCCGATCATCATCTACAACATCCCGCCGCGCTCGGTGATCGACATGTCGGTCGACACCATGAAGCGGCTGTGGGAGCTGAAGAACATCGCCGGGGTCAAGGACGCCACCGCCAGCATGGTGCGCGTGTCGCAGCAGCGTGCGGCGATGGGCGAGGATTTCAACCAGCTCTCTGGCGAGGACGCGACCATCATCGGCTACATGGCGCATGGCGGCCACGGCTGCATCTCGGTGACCTCGAACGTCGCGCCGCGCCTGTGCTCGGAGTTCCAGGCCGCCTGGGCGAAGGGTGACCATGCCACCGCGCTGAAGATTCACGACAAGCTGATGCCGCTGCACAACAATCTCTTCATCGAGAGCAACCCGGCGCCGATCAAGTACGCGATGTCGCTGCTCGGCAAGCTCGACGAGACGTTACGGCTGCCGATGGTGCCGGTTTCCGAGCCGACCCGCGTTGCCGTGCGCAGTGCGATGGTTCATGCTGGGTTGATCAACTGATGGGTTGACCAATCGGGGAGGCCGTTCATGAGCGTCGACGAGAAGGGCAGGCGGATGCTCACGGAGTTCCGCGAATTCGCCATGAAGGGCAACGTCGTCGATCTCGCGGTCGGCGTCATCATCGGTGCGGCCTTCGGCGCCATCGTCACCTCGCTGGTCGGCGACATCATCATGCCGATCATCGGTGCCGCGACGGGCGGCCTCGACTTCTCGAACTACTTCGCCCCCTTGTCGAAGGCGGTGACCGCCACCAACTTAGCGGATGCGAAAAAGCAAGGCGCCGTACTTGCTTACGGTAGCTTCCTGACGCTGACGATCAACTTCATCATCGTCGCCTTCGTGCTGTTCCTGGTGATCCGCGCCATCAACACGCTGAAGAGGAAGGAAGAGGCCAAGCCCGCGGAGCCGCCGAAGCCGTCGGCGGAGGTCGTGCTGCTGACCGAGATCCGCGATCTCCTCAAGAAGTGACGCGCGCGCTTCATCCAAACTGTTAGCATCGCTGCGCATCGCGCTCAGGTTTCGTCGCCATGGCTGAAAAGAACGAACGTCCGATCAAGGTCATGGCGGAAAATCGCAAGGCCCGCTTCAACTATGCGATCGAGGATACGATCGAGGCGGGGATTGCGCTGACCGGCACCGAGGTCAAGTCGATCCGCAACGGCAAGAGCACGATCGCGGAGTCCTATGCCGATTCCAAGGACGGCGAGATCTGGCTGATCAACGCCACCATTCCCGAATATCTGCAAGGCAACCGCTTCAACCACGAGCCTAAGCGGCCGCGAAAGCTGCTGCTGCATCGCCGGCAGATCAACAAACTGATGGGCGCCGTCGACCGCGAGGGCATGACGCTGATCCCGCTCAAGCTCTATTTCAACGAGCGTGGTCGCGCCAAATTGCAGCTGGCGGTTGCAAAGGGCAAGAAGCTCCACGACAAGCGCGAGACCGAGAAGAAGCGCGACTGGAGCCGTGAGAAGGGCCGCCTGATGCGGGCGAGGGGATAGCGAGATGAACCAACGGAACCTGCTCGAGGTCGATTGGAGCCAGATTCCCGCACCCGAAGACGACGGCGCCGCCGCGCATCTGACCGGCATGACGTTGCCGCCGATCGGCCTGCTCGCGACCGACGACACCTCGGTGACGCTCTCGGCGCTGCGCGGCCGGACCGTGGTGTTCGCTTATCCCCGCACGGGCGAGCCCGGCAAGATTTCGTTGGTCGACGATTGGGACATGATCCCGGGTGCGCGCGGTTGCACGCCGCAGACTTGCGCATTTCGCGATCTGTTCGCCGAGCTGAAGGGCGCCGGCGCCTCCTACGTGTTCGGCCTCTCGACCCAGAGCAACGAATACCAGACCGAGATGGCGTCACGGCTGCATCTGCCGTTCCCCGTGCTGTCGGACGAGAAGCTGGCGCTGACGCGCGCCCTCAATCTGCCGACGATGGAGGTCGCGGGCCTGACGTTGATCAAGCGCCTTGCGCTGATCGTCGACGACGCCCGCATCACGCACGTGTTCTATCCGGTGTTTCCGCCCGACCGGAACGCCGGCGATGTGCTGGACTGGCTGAAAGCCAATCCGGCCCAAGCCTGAAGCAGGGCGCTAATCGAGATCAGCCTTCACCTTCGCGAACACCGAGCGGAACATGTCCGGCGTCAGCACGCCGGTGTTCGTGTTGTAGCGCGAGCAGTGATAGCTGTCGTAGAGCCTGAACGCGCCGGCCTGATGCACGGCGCCGTGGCCGAAGGGAGCCTGGGAGGCCTTGAGCTTCAGCGGCTTGAGCACGCTGTCGTGCGCAATTCGCCCGAGCGCGATGATCGCGCGCAGCTTCGGCATCGTCTCGAGATTCGCCACCAGAAACTGCCGGCAGGTGTTGATCTCCACCGGCAGCGGCTTGTTCTGCGGCGGAACGCAATGCACGGCATTGGCGATCCGGCAGTCGACCAGCTTCAGGCCGTCATCGGGACGCGCCTGATAGGTGCCCTTGGCAAAGCCATATTCGAGCAGCGTGGCGTAGAGCAGGTCACCGGCATAATCGCCGGTGAACGGCCGTCCCGTGCGGTTGGCGCCCTGCATCCCCGGCGCGAGGCCGACGATCAACAGGCGGGCCTTGACGTCGCCGAAGGGCGCAACCGGTGCATTGTGCCACAACGGCTCACGCGCCCGGTTCGCCTCACGAAAGGCGACCAGACGCGGACAGAGCGGACAATCGCGGTCGGGAACGACGGTGGGAGGCTGGCGGCTTGACCGGGCCGCCTCACTCCTCGAAGTCGTCATCACCCCTCGGCGCCATCGTGGTTGCGCGCTGGAGGAATTGCGGGGCGTGGTGGCGGGCCTCGCGATCGCCGCGGTCGCGCGGTGCGGGGCGTTCGGACGGATCGCGGCCGAGCTTGGATTGCAGCTCGACGAGATCGGTGAAGACGTCGGCCTGGCGGCGCAGCTCGTCGGCGATCATCGGCGGCTGGCTGGCGATGGTGGAGATCACCGTGACCCGCACGCCGCGGCGCTGCACGGCCTCGACCAGCGAGCGGAAGTCGCCGTCACCGGAGAACAGCACCATCTGGTCGATGTGCTCGGCAAGCTCCATGGCGTCCACGGCGAGCTCGATGTCCATGTTGCCCTTGACCTTGCGGCGGCCGGAGGCGTCGATGAACTCCTTGGTCGCCTTGGTCACGACGGTGTAGCCGTTGTAATCCAGCCAGTCGATCAGCGGGCGGATCGAGGAGTATTCCTGATCCTCGATGATGGCGGTGTAGTAGAACGCCCGAAGCAGCGTGCCGCGGCTCTGAAACTCCTTCAGCAGGCGCTTGTAGTCGATGTCGAAGCCCAGAGTTTTCGCCGTCGCGTAGAGATTGGCTCCGTCGATGAAGAGCGCGATCTTGTCGGTAGAGGAAGGTGACATTCAGTTTGCTCGCGTAGTGTTCGTGATTGATCGTTTATTGTTGGCGCGGCGGCAGGAGGCCGCGCAATTCTAGAGTGCCGCTAAAACCCGTCGAAACCGCAAATCCGGAGAAGTCGGGGCAAACAAGGTATAGTTATGGCGGACTTTCATACACCCGGCGCCGCCATCGATGGCAGCCCGGTAAACCACCCATCCCAGCCCCAATGTGGGGGTAGCAGAGCCGTTTGGCGAGGCCAAATCACAAATTGGCCTTGCGAAACCGCCCCAGCCCCTATAACTAGCCCCAATCATCCACATATTTCGTCCCACCCACAACGGAGCGACAGTCCATGGCTCGCGTCACCGTAGAAGATTGTATCGACAAGGTCGACAACCGGTTTGACCTGGTCCTGCTGGCCGCCCACCGTGCCCGCATGATTTCGTCCGGTTCACAACTAACGGTTGATCGCGATAACGACAAGAACCCTGTTGTGTCTTTGCGCGAAATTGCCGACACGACCATTTCGCCCGAGGACCTGCGCGAGGAGCTGGTGCACTCGCTCCAGAAGTTCGTCGAGGTCGACGAGCCCGAGCCGGATACGGTCCCGCTGATCGGTTCCGCGGGCGCGAGCGTCGATGCGGACGACACCGAAGTCGCCGTCGAGCGCATGACCGAGGAGGAGCTCCTGAAGGGTCTCGAAGGCCTCGCGCCTCCCGAGGAGCAGCCCGAGGAAGACGAGTAAATCGTCCGTCGCGATCGTCGATGTCTTGTGGTTTTATCAAAGGCCCGAACCGTTGTTCGGGCCTTTGCTTTTGTTGACGTTTTCGTGGTTACCATAGCGTTGTCGTTGGCGATGCGTCCTGTCACCGAATTGATCGGACACAAGCGCGATCGGAGCTAAGATGTATACAGCGGGCCGGCTCGGGCTCGTTTGAAGGCAGGACGGGATGGTATATCGGCGCCGCAGATCCACGCAGATGCAGGCCGCAACCGAATCGGTTGCCGTGGCCCCGACTGCGCCGGTCGCGCGCCCGGCCAAGCCCCGTGCGCGGATGATGCGTCAATATGACCTCGTCGAACGCGTCAGGTCCTACAATCCCAACACCAACGAAGACCTGCTGAACCGCGCCTATGTCTACGCCATGAAGGCGCACGGCTCGCAGACCCGCGCCTCGGGCGATCCGTATTTCTCGCACCCGCTCGAAGTGGCAGCGATTCTCACCGACCTCAAGCTCGACGACGCCACCATCGTGGCCGCGCTGCTCCACGACACCATCGAGGACACCGAAGCGACGCGGGCCGAGATCGACCAGATCTTCGGGCCGGAGATCGGCGCGCTGGTCGAGGGCCTGACCAAGCTGAAGCGACTCGAGCTGGTGTCGCGCGAGGCCAAGCAGGCCGAGAATCTGCGCAAATTGTTGCTGGCCATTGCCGACGATGTCCGCGTGCTCCTGGTCAAGCTCGCCGACCGCCTGCACAACATGCGCACGCTGGATTTCGTGCCGACGGAATCGCGCAGGCGCATTGCCGAGGAGACGCTCGACATCTATGCGCCGCTGGCGGGCCGCATGGGCATGCAGGAAATGCGCGAGGAGCTGGAGGATCTGTCCTTCCGCACCCTCGATCCCGAAGCCTATTCGGTGGTGATGCAGCGCCTCGACGCGCTCGCCGAACGCAACCGCAATCTGATCGGCGAGATCGAGGACCAGCTCTCCAACAATCTGCGCCACCGGGGCCTGGGCGCGCGGGTCTATGGCCGCCGCAAGAAGCCGTTCTCGATCTGGACCAAGATGGAGCGCAAGTCGGTCGGCTTCGAGCAATTGTCCGACATCTTCGGCTTCCGCCTCGTCGTCAACGACATCGAGGCCTGCTATCGCGCGCTCGGCATCGTCCACACCACCTGGCCGGTCGTGCCGGGTCGCTTCAAGGACTACATCTCGACGCCGAAGCAGAACGACTACCGCTCGATCCACACCACGGTGATCGGCCCCGGCAACCAGCGCGTCGAGCTGCAGATCCGCACCGAGGCGATGGACCAGATCGCCGAGCGCGGCATCGCCGCGCACGTCTTCTACAAGGAAGGCGTCGGCTCGCCGACCGAATTCCTCAAGCGCGAATCCAACGCGTTCGCCTGGCTGCGCCACACCATCGGCATCCTCTCGGAGAGCGCCAACCCCGAGGAGTTCCTCGAGCACACCAAGCTCGAGCTGTTCCACGACCAGGTGTTCTGCTTCACCCCGAAGGGCAAGCTGATCGCGCTGCCGCGCCACGCGAACGTGATCGATTTCGCCTATGCCGTGCATACCGACGTCGGCAACAGCGCGGTGGGCTGCAAGATCAACGGCCAGTTCGCGCCGCTGTCCTCGGAGCTGCAGAACGGCGACGAGGTCGAGGTGCTGACCTCGGAAGCGCAATCGGCGCCGCCCTCGGCCTGGGAAACGCTCGCGGTCACCGGCAAGGCGCGCGCCGCGATCCGCCGCGCCACGCGCACCGCGGTGCGCGATCAATATGCCGGCCTCGGCCGGCGCATCGTCGAGCGCCTGTTCGAGCGCGCCAAGATCGAATATGCCGACGACAAGCTCAAGGGCGCGCTGCCGCGGCTGGCGCGAACCTCGATCGAGGACGTCATGGCGGCTGTGGGCCGCGGCGAGATCAAGGCCTCTCACGTCGCGCGGGCGATGTACCCCGACTACAAGGAGGAGCGCATCGCGCGCTATGGCGTCAAGAAAGGGCTTGCCGCCAAGCTCAAGGAGAAGTCGTCGGAGCCGCCGCGCAGCCCGGTCGCGATCCCGATCCGCGGCATCAATTCCGACCTGCCGATCAAGTTCGCGCCGAACGGCGGCGCCGTGCCGGGCGACCGCATCGTCGGCATCGTGACGCCGGGCGAGGGCATCACGATCTACCCGATCCAGGCCCCGGCCCTGAAGGATTTCGAGGAGGAGCCGGAGCGCTGGCTCGACGTCCGCTGGGACATCGAGGACTCCGCGCCGCAGCGCTTTCCGGCCCGCATCAGGGTCGAGAACGTCAACGAGCCCGGCGCGCTCGCCCAGATCGCGACCGTGATCGCCGAGCACGACGGCAACATCGACAACATCAGCATGCAGCGCCGCTCACCTGATTTCACGGAAACGACGATCGACCTCGAAGTCTACGATCTGAAGCATCTGAGCGCGATCCTGGCCCAGCTGCGTGCGAAGGCGGTCGTCGCCAAAGTCGAACGTGTTAATGGATAGACGCATCCTGCATGCATCTTTCCCTCCGATTTCGTGAGTCCTGAAATGCCCGCAACTCCGCTCCGCCTCGGCGTCAATATCGATCACGTCGCAACCGTGCGTAACGCGCGCGGTGGCCGCCATCCCGATCCGGTGCGGGCGGCGCTGCTCGCGATCGAAGCCGGCGCCGATGGCATCACCGCCCATTTGCGCGAGGACCGCCGCCACATTCGCGACGAGGACATGGCGCGGCTGAAGGCCGAGATCTCCAAGCCGCTCAATTTCGAGATGGCGGCGACCGACGACATGATGCGCATCTCGCTCGCCACCAGGCCGCACGCGGTGTGCCTGGTGCCGGAGCGCCGGCAGGAAGTGACCACCGAAGGCGGGCTGGATGTGGTCGGCCAGCACAATGCGCTCGCGCCCTATATCGCGCGGCTGAACGATGCCGGCATTCGGGTCTCCCTGTTCATCGCCGCGGACCCCGCCCAGATCGAGATGGCGGCGCGGCTGCGCGCGCCCGTGATTGAAATTCACACCGGCGCCTGGTGCGATGCCGTCGTCGACGGCCACACCGAAAAGGCCGCGGCCGAATGGCAACGGATCGTGGCGGGCGTGAAGCTGGCGAAGGCGGCCGGGCTCGAGGTTCATGCCGGCCACGGGCTCGACTATGCGACGGCGGAGACGATCGCCGCGCTGCCTGACATCATGGAGCTCAACATCGGCTACTACATGATCGGCGAAGCGCTGTTCGTGGGTCTTGCCGAGACGGTGCGCTGCATGCGCGCAGCGATGGACCGCGGCCGGAGCCGGGCATGATCATCGGCATCGGCTCCGATCTGATCGACATCACCCGCGTCGGCAAGGTGATCGAGCGCCATGGCGAGCGCTTCCTCGACCGCATCTTCACCGCGGCCGAGCGGGCCAAGGCGGAGCGGCGGGCCAAGAACGAGAAGATGGTGGTGGCGACCTACGCCAAGCGCTTTGCCGCCAAGGAGGCCTGCTCCAAGGCGCTCGGCACCGGGATCCGGCGCGGCGTCTGGTGGCGCGACATGGGGGTGGTCAACCTGCCGGGCGGGCGGCCGACCATGCAGCTGACCGGCGGAGCGCTGGCCCGGCTCCAGGCCCTGACCCCGGAGGGGTTCGAGGCGCGGATCGACCTGTCGATCACCGATGACTGGCCGCTGGCGCAGGCCTTCGTCATCATTTCCGCCGTCCCGCTGCCGAAACCCTGAGGGGGGGCGGCGGTTTTATGATTTGTGTTATAAATCAATATCTTATTCAGTTTTGATGCGATCCTTGATTGCGTGACCTCCGACAACCGTCTAAAAGTCCGCGGACACAAAATCAGCTTGGGTAAATTCGGCTTTACGCCGGAATTGGCCCTCACTATCAGAATCAGGACAATCTCCTTGCGCCGCGAACCGGTGGGCCGTTCGCGGGAGGAGGGCGCTCTGTGATCGCCGGCCGGAATTGAGAGAGCAATGAGCGTGACTTCAGGAACGAAAACTGAGAGCGGCGTCGGTGAAACGATCCGGGTCGTGATCCACGCTCTCCTGATCGCGCTGGTGATCCGCACCTTCCTGTTCCAGCCCTTCAACATCCCGTCCGGCTCGATGAAGGCGACGCTGCTGGTTGGCGACTATCTGTTCGTGTCGAAATATTCCTACGGCTACAGCCACTATTCGATCCCGTTCTCGCCGCCGCTGTTCTCCGGGCGGATCTGGGGCTCGGACCCGAACCGCGGCGACATCGTCGTGTTTCGCCTGCCGAAGGACGATTCCACCGATTACATCAAGCGCGTAATCGGCCTTCCCGGCGATCGCATCCAGATGCGCGACGGGCTGCTCTACATCAACGACACGCCGGTCGAGCGGCAGCGGATGAGCGAATATGTCGGCGAGGAGCCCTGCGGCTCGGAAGGTGGCGGCATCTCCCGCGTGAAGCGCTGGAAGGAAACGCTGCCGAACGGGGTGTCCTATGAGACGCTCGATTGCGCCGACAACGGCTACGTGGACAACACCAACGTCTACACGGTGCCGTCAGGCCATTTCTTCATGATGGGCGACAACCGCGACAATTCCACCGACAGCCGCTTCCTCGGCCAGGTCGGCTATGTGCCGCAGGAGAATCTGATCGGCCGCGCCCAGATGATCTTCTTCTCCATCGCCGAAGGCGAGCATGCCTGGATGTTCTGGCGCTGGCCGTGGGCGGTGCGCTGGAATCGCTTCTTCAAAATCGTCCGATGAAAGACGAAGCCAAGGACATCGCGACCGAACCGATCGAGGCACAAGCGGGCCTCGACGGCGAAGCTGCGACCAAGAGCCTTGCGACCAAGACTCCTGAAATCAAGACGCCCGACGGCAAGGCGCCCGCGAAGAAGAAGCGGACGCGGAGCAGCAAGGCCAAGGGTACCGATGCCAACGCGGCGCTCGAGGCGCGCATCGGCCACAGCTTCGCTGACCCGAATATGCTGATGCAGGCGATCACGCATGTCTCGGCGCTGAAGTCCGGGCGCAAGCGCGGCGACAGCTATCAGCGCCTGGAATTCCTCGGCGACCACGTGCTCGGGCTCGTCGTCTCCGACATGCTCTATCACGCCTTCCCGAACGCCGATGAGGGCGAGCTGTCCAAGCGTCTTGCCGAGCTCGTGCGCAAGGAAAGCTGCGCCGACGTCGCCAAGTCGCTCGGACTGCTCGACGACATCAAGCTGGGCTCGGTCGGCTCCAGCGCCGACGCGCGCCTGCGCAAGTCCATCCTCGGCGACATCTGCGAGGCCGTGATCGGCGCCGTCTTCCTCGACGGCGGCTACGCGGCGGCGGCCGAGTTCGTCAAGCGCAACTGGACCGAGCGCATGCACAAGCCGCGCCGTCCCTTGCGCGATCCCAAGACCGTGCTGCAGGAATGGGCGCAGGGCAAAGGGCTGCCGACGCCGGTTTACCGCGAGGTCGAGCGCACCGGCCCGCACCACGATCCGCAATTCCGCGTCGCGGTGGACCTGCCGGGGCTCGCGCCGGCTGAAGGTATCGGCGGCAGCAAGCGCGCGGCAGAGAAGGTGGCAGCTTCAGTGATGATCGAACGCGAAGGTGTTGGCGGCGGCAATGACGGCTGAAACAAGCGGCGAGACGCCCACTGCGACGCGCTGCGGTTTCGTTGCGCTGATTGGCGCGCCGAATGTCGGCAAGTCCACGCTGGTCAATGCGCTGGTCGGGGCCAAGGTGACGATCGTCTCGCGCAAGGTGCAGACCACGCGCGCGCTGATCCGCGGCATCGTGATCGAAAACAACGCGCAGATCATTCTGGTCGACACGCCCGGCATCTTCCTGCCCAAGCGCCGGCTCGACCGCGCCATGGTCTCGACCGCCTGGAGCGGGGCCCATGACGCCGACCTCGTCTGCGTGCTGCTCGACGCCAAGGCCGGGATCGACGAGGAGGCCGAAGCGATCCTCACCAAGGTCGCCAGCGTGAAGCACGAGAAGATTCTGGTGATCAACAAGGTCGATCTGGTCCAGCGCGAGAAGCTCTTGGCGTTGGCGCAGGCCGCCAACGAGCGCATGGCCTTCGCAAAGACCTTCATGATCGCGGCGATCTCGGGCGACGGCGTCGACGACATCCGCAAGACGTTGTCCGAGATGGTGCCGCCGGGTCCGTTCCTCTACCCTGAGGACCAGATGTCGGACGCGCCGATGCGGCAGCTGGCGGCCGAGATCACGCGCGAGAAAATCTATCAGAAGCTGCACCAGGAATTGCCCTACCAGTCCACGGTCGAGACCGACAAGTGGGAGGAGCGCAAGGACAAGTCGGTGCGGATCGAGCAGACGATCTTCGTCGAGCGCGAGAGCCAGCGCAAGATCGTGCTCGGCAAGGGCGGCGCCACCATCAAGTCGATCGGCGCGGACTCGCGCAAGGAGCTGATGCAGATCCTGGACGTGCCGGTTCATCTGTTCCTGTTCGTCAAGGTGCGCGAGAACTGGGGCGACGATCCCGATCGCTACCGCGAGATGGGCCTGGACTTTCCGAGAGAATAACCAAGAAAAGATCGGTATCCGATGAGCGTGCCCAGCAATGTCCGGCGCTTCGAAGCGCTGCTCTATGCATCTTTGATGCTGGACGCCCTGTCGGTTGCGGTGCAGGACCGCACGCCCAATGCCGAGGTGACCGAGCAGATGATCATGACGGGGACCTTGCTCGCCGGCGGCATGATCCTGCTCCTGGTCTACTTCGTCTGGCTGGCTGCTCATTGGCGCAAGAACTGGCCGCGCTGGGTGCTGGCGGCGGCCCTCGTGCTGTCGGTGATCTCGCTCGGCCAGATCATCGGCGAGAAGGGCATGGAGCTCGACAGCGCCATCGAGATCGTCTCCTGTGCGCTGACGACGATGGGGCTGTATTTCTCGTTCAGCGGCGACGCGCAGGGCTGGTTCAACGCGTGAGGTTTTGCGCGGTGCCGTAGGATGGGCAAAGGCGCGCCCTTGCGCGCCGTGCCCACCACAATCAATTGGCATCGGGTGGATCAAATTGGTGGGCACGCTTCGCTTTGCCCACCCTACGACAGCTCGAAATGCGGTAAGATTCCTCCCATGGAATGGACCGACGAAGGCATCGTGCTGGGGGTGCGGCGGCATGGCGAATCCAGCGCCATCGTCGAGCTCCTGACCCGCGTGCACGGCCGGCATCTCGGTCTCGTCCGCGGCGGCGCCGGCTCGCGGATGCGGCCCTTGCTGCAGCCGGGCAACAGCGTCAGCGCGGTGTGGCGGGCGCGGCTCGACGAGCATCTCGGCACCTACGCCATCGAGGGATTGAAGCTGCGCGCGGCGACGCTTCTGGGATCTTCCCACGGCGTCTACGGAGTCACCCATCTCGCCTCGATTGCGCGCCTCTTGCCGGAGCGCGATCCACATGAGGAGATCTTTGCGCTGCTCGAGCATTCGCTCGACGATTTCGACGACATCGGCGGCGCCGCCGTGCACGTGATCCATTTCGAGCTGGCGATGCTCGCCGAGCTCGGCTTCGGGCTGGCCCTGGAAAACTGTGCGGTCACCGGCGAGACCACGGACCTGATCTATGTCTCGCCGAAGTCCGGCGGCGCAGTGTCGCGCGGCGCCGGCGAGCCGTGGCGTGACCGCCTGTTGCGCCTGCCGCCGTTCCTGCGCCGGGGCGAAGCCGCAACCGACCTTACCGAGCAGGATCTCCAGGACGGCTTTCGACTGACCGGCCTGTTCCTGCTGCGCCATGTGCTGGAGCCGCGTGGACTGGGCCATTCCGACGCGCGTGCCGGCTTCATCAACGCCTTGATACGGCAGCAGGCGAAGGTGGCGATTCCTGCGCCATGAGCCGAGCGGGACTCTGCCCCCCCCTTTGAACATGGAGTTCCCCCGGAACGGAATCGGGCCGGTCGCGTTGGCCTCCCCAGGTTCCATAACGGGGACAGCCTAAATGTTGATCAGGGGATTTGCGCTGTCGGCAGCGCTGTTCACATTTGCGCCGGACGCAATGGCGGGCGAGCCGCAACCCGGCGTGTTTCGCCGGGCATCCTGCACGGTCGTCCGGTACTATGTGGCCAAATATTCCGCTGCAGCCGCAGAGACATGGGCGCGGTCCCACGGCGCGACCGAGGCCGAGATCGAGGCGGCCCGCCGTTGTGTGGCCAATACGCCGGCGCCTGCCCAGACCAAGACCCCGACTGTGACAGCCGGCTGGGCCGGGCAGTAGCCGCCCACAGGGAACCAATCCATCCTTGCCCGATTCGCTTCCACGGTTTAACCGGGCGGCATGGGAAAACGATTGATTCCGCCGCAAGAGCCGGCCGAAATCCACGAAGTGCCGCTGCGTGAAGCGCTCGAGGAGCGCTATCTCGCCTATGCGCTCTCCACCATCATGCACCGCGCGCTGCCCGACGCGCGCGACGGCCTGAAGCCGGTTCACCGGCGCATCCTCTACGGCATGCGCCTGCTCAGGCTCGACCCCGGCACAGCCTTCAAGAAATCCGCCAAGATCGTCGGCGACGTGATGGGCTCGTTCCATCCGCACGGCGACCAGGCCATCTACGACGCCATGGTCCGCCTCGCGCAGGACTTCTCCTCGCGCTATCCGCTGGTCGACGGCCAGGGCAATTTCGGCAACATCGACGGCGATAACCCGGCCGCCTACCGCTACACCGAAGCGCGCATGACCGACGTCGCGCGGCTTCTGCTCGAAGGCATCGACGAGGACGGCGTCGAGTTCCGCGCCAATTACGACGGCCAGTCGAAGGAGCCGGTCGTGCTGCCCGGCGGCTTCCCGAACCTGCTCGCCAACGGTGCGCAGGGCATCGCGGTCGGCATGGCGACCTCGATCCCGCCGCACAATGCGGCCGAGCTTTGCGAAGCCGCGCTGCATCTGATCGAGAAGCCCGACGCCAAGTCCAAGGCGCTGATGAGGTGGGTCAAGGGTCCCGATTTCCCGACCGGCGGCATCTGCGTCGATTCCAAGCAGGCCATCGCCGAAGCCTACACGACCGGCCGCGGCTCGTTCCGCGTCCGCGCGCGGTGGGAGCAGGAGGAGGGCGCGCGAGGCGCCTGGGTCGTCGTCGTCACCGAGATTCCCTTCCTGGTGCAGAAGTCGCGGCTGATCGAGAAGGTCGCCGAGCTGCTCGACCAGAAGAAGCTGCCGCTGGTCGGCGACATCAGGGACGAATCGGCCGAAGACGTCCGCATCGTGATCGAGCCGAAATCGAAGAACGTCGATCCGGCGCTGATGATGGAATCGCTGTTCCGTCTCACCGAGCTCGAAAACAAGATCCCGCTGAACCTCAACGTGCTGATCAAGGGCCGCGTGCCCAAGGTGGTGGGGCTGGCGGAGTGCTTGCGCGAATGGCTCGACCATCTGCGCGACGTCCTGATCCGCCGCAGCAACTACCGCAAGGCGCAGATCGAGCACCGGCTGGAAGTCCTCGGCGGCCTCCTGATCGCCTATCTGAACATCGACGAGGTGATCAGGATCATCCGCACTCAGGATGAGCCGAAGCCGGCGTTGATGAAAGCGTTCAAGCTCACCGAGGTGCAGGCCGAAGCCATCCTCAACATGCGCCTGCGCTCCTTGCGCAAGCTCGAGGAAATGGAGATCCGCACCGAGGACAAGAATCTCCGTGCCGAGCTCAAGGGCATCAACGCGGTGCTCGCCTCGGAAGCCGAGCAGTGGAAGAAGGTCGGCGAGCAGGTCGGCAAGGTCCGCGACATGTTCGGACCGAAGACGCCGCTCGGCAAGCGCCGCACCACCTTCGCCGACGCGCCCGAGCACGATCTTGCCGCGATCGAGGAGGCCTTCGTCGAGCGCGAGCCGGTGACGGTCGTGGTCTCCGACAAGGGCTGGATCCGCACCATGAAGGGCCATGTCGAGGATCTCTCGGGGCTGGCCTTCAAGCAGGACGACAAGCTCGGCTTCGCCTTCTTCGCCGAAACCACCTCGAAGCTGCTGCTGTTCGCCACCAACGGCAAGTTCTACTCGCTCGATGTCGCCAAGCTTCCCGGTGGCCGCGGCCACGGCGAGCCGATCCGCCTGTTCATCGACCTCGAGCAGGAGGCGGCGCCCGTCGCGCTGTTCGTCAACAAGGGCGGCCGCAAATTCCTGGTCGCCAGCCACGAGGGCCAGGGTTTTGTGGTCAACGAGGACGATTGCGTCGGCACCACCAAAAAGGGCAAGCAGGTCCTCAACGTCGACATGCCGAACGAGGCGCGCACGGTTACCGAAGTGCTGGGCGATACCGTCGCGGTCATCGGCGAGAACCGCAAGATGCTGGTCTTCCCGCTCGACCAGGTGCCGGAGATGGCCCGCGGCCGCGGCGTCCGCCTGCAGAAGTACAAGGACGGCGGTCTCTCGGACGTTGCCGTGTTCGAGGCCAAGGCGGGCCTGACCTGGAAGGATTCTGCCGGCCGCGAGTTCTCCGCGACCATGAAGGAGCTTGCGGAGTGGCAGGGCACCCGCGCCGATGCCGGCCGCCTGCCGCCGAAGGGTTTCCCGAAGTCGAACAAGTTCGGCCGGGTGATCGGGTAGGGCGGCCTCGTGTCCCGGACGCGCTGCAACGCTCTTGGCGTTGCTGCGCAGAGCCGGGACCCACGCTGCACGGATTGTTC
This sequence comes from Bradyrhizobium sp. TM239, assembly GCF_036247985.1. Classification (NCBI taxonomy): domain Bacteria; kingdom Pseudomonadati; phylum Pseudomonadota; class Alphaproteobacteria; order Hyphomicrobiales; family Nitrobacteraceae; genus Bradyrhizobium; species Bradyrhizobium sp. TM239. The sequence goes on from NZ_BTIR01000007.1 coordinate 61,642, forward strand.
GGAGACATGGGCCCCGGCTCTGCAGCGCACCGCACCGGACGATGCTTCGCATCGCCGGGGGCGCTGCGCTGCGTCCGGGGCACGAGACGGTGTGCAGCGAGCACCTGTCTTTCCGCCGTCATTGCGAGCGAAGCGACTTGTCCGCCGAAGCCTTTGGCGAAGGCGGGTGCAATCCAGAATCTTTCCGCGGCGGCAGGCTGGATTGCTTCGTCGCTTCGCTCCTCGCAATGACGCGCGGCGAAAGCGCCACTGTCCAAATGCCATCCTGCTGATATCATCGGCCATCCCGGTATTCTCCGTTGAGACCTAACGCGATGTACGATGTCATTGTTGTCGGCGGCGGTTCCGCCGGCGCGGCTGTTGCGGCCCGGCTGTCAGAGGATCCTGCGCGGCGCGTCCTGCTGCTGGAGGCGGGGCTCGACTGGCGCGCCGATGATGCGCCCTGGGAGGTGCGGACGCCGAATCCGATCCCGATCATCCACAAGCGCGAGTACCAGGAGAAATGGCAATGGCCCGATCTCCTGTCCCGCCGGGTGGCGGGGCAGGAGCCGCGCTTCTACTGGCGCGGCAAGGGGCTCGGCGGCTCCTCGATGATGAACGGCCAGATCGCCATCCGCGGCGTTGCCGACGCGTTCGACGAATGGGCCGCCAATGGCTGCACCGGCTGGTCGGCGAAGGAAGTGATGCCGCTCTTCTCGGTGATCGAGGACGATCTCGAATTTGGTGGGGCTGCAGGCCATGGCCGCGGCGGACCGCTGCCGGTCTATCGCGCGCCTCTTGAAAAATGGGGGCCGATCGACCGCGGCTTGCGCGATGCGGCGCTCGCGAGCGGCTATCCCTGGTGTGCCGACCTCAACGGTCCCGATGGCGAGGGCGTTGCCTGCTATCCCATCAACAGCCGTGACAGCCGCCGTATCAGCACCAATGAGGGTTATCTGGAGCCCGCGCGCAGCCGCGCCAATCTGGAGATTCGCGGCCATGTGCTGGTCGACCGCGTCCTGATCAGTGACGGCCGCGCCACCGGCGTCCGCGTTCTCATCGAAGGGCAGGGCACCCACGAGATCAGCGCCCGGCAGATCGTGCTCTGCGCCGGTGCCATCCACAGTCCGGCGATCCTGCTGCGCTCGGGCATTGGCCCCGCCGACGAGTTGAAGGCGATGGGAATTGCGGTCGCGCGCGATTTGCCGGTCGGCCGCCACTTCTTCGACCATCCGCTGTTTCGCGCCACGATCCAGCTCCGCGAAAATCTGCGGCCGACCGATCCCGACACCCGTCACACCAATTGCTGCGTGACTTATTCCTCGGGCCTTGCGGACGGCGGCAAGCGCGACATGATCCTGATCGCTTTCAACCATCGCGGCATCGGGGTGCCCGGGGCGATCGGCGCGGGCCTGTTCAACGCGTACTCCCGTGGCATGCTCAAATTGGCCTCGACCGATCCCGCGATCGATCCAATCGTCGAGGAGAACATGCTGGCCGATCCCCGCGACATGCTGCGCATGAGGGACGCGGTGAAGCGGCTCGCGGTGATCACGTCCCAGCCGGCGCTGTCAGGCATCGCCGACTGGATCCGGCTCGCCGACACCGACTTGACGCTGCCGCAGGCGGCCTGCCTGCCGGATCACGAGCTCGACGCCGTGCTGCGCCGTGAGACCGGCGACATCCAGCACGCCGCCGGCAGCTGCCGCATGAGCGGTGTCAATGACGCCGACGGCGTGGTCAATCCTGATGGTGGGGTGAAGGGCATCTCCGGCTTGCGTGTCGCCGACGCCTCGATCATGCCGTCCGACTGCCGCGCCAACACGCATTTCACCACGGTGGTGATCGGCGAAGCGATCGCGCGGATGATGATGCGGTAGCGGAGTTGAGGGAGGCGCAGGGCGTCACAACACCGGTGTCATGCCCCGGCTTGACCGGGGCATCCAGTACGCCGCGGCTTCTTTTATCCGTCACGATTGCCTCTGGGATACTGGGTCGCCCGGTCAAGCCGGGCGACGACACCGCGGGTGAGGTCAGGCCACCGTCACGTCAATGGACATTTCCAACAGCAGACGTACGTTCGCCTTCCCGCGGCGCGTCCCGCCCGAGTTTTGCTTCATGTGCGGCGCCCGCAAAGACGAGGGCGCAGGGAAGGCCGGGCGCCGGCGGCACCCGAGATCCGTGCGCGACAGAAATGCACACGGGGTGGACCACAGGTGATGCCGGTCGCCCGGCCTTCCCTGCGCGAATGGTTTTAACGGTGTCCTTCGTGCTCTCCTCGGGGAGCGATGCACTATTGCCCCCGTCGCCTAGCGGATAGCTGATGCGCGCGCCCGGTCGGGCCGCCACATCACCGCAAGACTTGACGCACAGACCCCGGGCGTCAGGACCACACGACTTCTCCGTCCGCGCACGTCCTCGCTGGGAATCCGAGGGGTGGCGTGTGCTCGCCCCCGAAGCCATGCGAAGACGCTGTCAGCGTCGTGTCGTATGCGCGACAGCCATTGCTCACGGTGTCCCGCCCTGCAATGCCCATCGTGCCCGACGCCGTCGCGTCCATCGCTGCCCAGCCCGCGGTTCGTGACGATCGCGATCCGCCCCTCGTCTCGGGCCAGGGTGATCAGTTTGTACGACAAATCCGAATTTCGGTAAAGTGGAATATTTTGTGGCGTGGGGCTTGACAGGCGACGTGACCGAAATGGCGCGGCTGTTTTGCCCGACGGGCGCGCTGCGACGAGCTTTTTTTGAGGACGGGTATTCGCGAATGGCAGCTTCTAAGGGTAAAGCGGAAGTCGTTCCGCTTGGTCGCCATTGACGGCTTGTGACCCGTAGCGGTCGTGAGGCTGTCAGGTTCACAAGCCGGCTAGATGACCCCACGCTGGTGCGACAGCTAGACCAGAGGGGCAACGTCCGAGCAGGTTCAATTCATTTTTCCTTTTCGGCACGCTTTCTTAGGTGAGGACTGTCGTGCAAGACCACGTTCAGCAGGGAATTATGGACCTCCAGTGATCCGTTGTATTTGATGAACCCAAGCTTGCGGAACTTGTTCATGAACATGCTGACGCGCGACCTGGTGGTCCCGACCATCTCCGCGAGTGTCTCTTGGCTTATCTTCGCTATGACCGGCTCTGGCTTACTCTCCTTGCCGAAGTTCGCCATCAAGAGGAGCACCCTCGCCAGACGCTTCTCACTGGAATTAAAAAGTTGGTCGACCAAGTCCTCCTCGACTCGGGCGTTCCTAGACAACAGGTGAGCCATGAACATCTCAGAGAACTTCGGCTCGTCATGAAGCACACGCACGATAGCTGCCTTTTCGAGCCGCATGATGACGCACTCCGTCACCGTCACGACCGTCGCCACCCGCAGCGGATGCCCATTTAGGCAGCTCTCACCGAAGAAGTCCCCATTTCCGTGGAGCGCGACGACCGCCTCCTTGCCCTGCTCGGAGACGACGCAGACCTTGACCTTGCCCTCCTGAATGTAGAAGACCGCATCACCGGCGTCTCCCTGAGAGAAGACCTTCCGATTCTTCCGATAGTTTGAAACGGTCCTCCCCGAGGCCACGGTGTGGAGGAACTCCTGGACGTCGAAGGGCTGCTTCTTCGTTGCCTTGGCCACGCTTCCCGCCTTTAATTATCAACTGGCTTACATTCTAGGGCAAACCGAACGTCAGGAAAACCCGGCCGGATGTCGGTGGCAGTGTAGTGGCACGTTTCGCCGGCGGCCAAGTGAGCACTAAAGCTCAGACTTCGGCTCCAAATGTGCGCAGTCTCGTTCGTTATGGAGATGCCGAACCAAAAGGCGTCCCAGTAACAGAGGAGCTGAATTATGGGAGTCATCCTTCCGTTCGTATCAGCCGGCGCATTCGAGCCCAACGATATTGAGGCGATGTCCCTGGCCTGTGAGGAAGTCTGCCATTACCTTCATATCAACGGCGACGCGCGGGCTCGCGAGACCATCGCCGCGAGAGTCATCGAGCTAGCCCAGCGCGGCGAACGTTGCCCCACAGTCTTGCGCGACCGGGTGCTTGCGGGAATGAACGCCGGCCCGGACGATGGCTGATGGGGTTTGGGGTCGTCTCAGGGACGCCCCCTAATGATGATTTCAAGCCTGTCCACTTCTGGGCGTTTGTGTTGAAGAAGTCGGCCTGTAGATCGAGGCGCGCCGCTCGAACGTCGCGAATGACCCAAGGAGGACATTCGACCAAGCTGGGAGTGCTGCAGCACGTAGGATCAATAGCGACGAGCGTCCTCGACGCGTGATCACTGGGGTTGCGAGCAATTGCCCTAATTTGAATCTGGCGGCGACCTAACTCACTAACGACACGTTAATAGTTTCTTTTGGCATGTGAGCAATACTGACCAGCGCCGAGCCCAGTGGCAGTTCCACAGTGGGTTCCATCACCGCCCACCACGGCAACTACCGGTGACTGAGAGTCCTGTAACGCTCCCGCCTGATCAAGGCGTGCAACATGTTCCGCCATCCCCGAACGCTATGTCCTATGTGTCGAGCAGAAGCGGTGCTGGCTCGGATTACGCCCGGCCCCTTTGGCTTCGATATCCGGACGTTTGAGTGCCCCGCGTGCAAGGACGTCCACCAGCTTGTGGCCGATCTGGTTGATCCGATGAAATCCCCACGGACAACCGGCTGGCTTCACGGTCAACTGCACGCGCCGACGTAGCGGCTGCACCTTATGGGGCCGGGTTTTCGTATGACGGCCTTGAATACACGGGCACGGTGCCAATCTCACGTCCGTCATCGCTGATTATTGCGATGCGACGCTCAGGATTATCTTCGGGCTTATCAAGTGAAACGCCAATGGCCAGCACCGTCGCCCTGATGATTGCGGCGATATCGTCGTCGCAAACAAACCCCGATGAATCAAAAAGCCTGTGGCCGTCCTCGACATCAAAAAAGTACCGGGGCATTGGCAACCTCTAGTGCGCCAAGTGCTTCCAGACAGCATTGTTCCGAATAGCTGCCGACCAGGGGCCTCAAGCAGACCATGGGAATCTGCGAGGCCGCCCAGAGAGGCATTCGCGTCCGGCTTTGTTCCACTTTCCCCGTCTGTTCTCTCAAGATGGGTGTTTTAACCCTAGTGGCCCCAATTTCATTGTGAGCAATATTGCTCACTTTCCCCGGAACGATAGTCTGTTCTCCGCGTGTACCCTTGCGCTCCTATTGCGGCGCACTGAGGTCCCCGAGTGGAAAACCAACAGCTTTTTATCCTGGTCGTTGAAGACGACCAGCTTGTTCAGAACCTTGTCGAAGACTGCCTGAGCGAGGGCGGGTTCGAGGCTGTAGCAACTCCGTCCGGCGAAAAGGCCATTGAGCTACTTGATGCGGCCGAGGGCAAATACCGGGCGCTCGTCACGGACATCAATCTGAAGCCCGGTGAGATCGACGGGTGGGAGGTCGCGCGACACGCCAGAGAGATCGACCCCCACTTTCCCGTCGTTTACATGAGCGGCATCGAAGCAGACGATTGGGCATCAAAGGGCGTACCTAACAGCATCATGTTGGCGAAGCCGTTCGCGCCCGCGCAGCTTGTCACTGCCATTTCTCAGCTTCTCAACGCGATCCCACCAGCCGGGTAAGTGCCGCCTCAGTTGGGCGGCTTGTTTCATTTGCCATTGTGATTCACGTCGCCTGTTGGCCGGCACTCGTTTCTGGGTCGCGCGTCCTCCGCCAAACATAGGCCCTTAGCCGCACCGGACTTGCTCGCCGAGTTGGCGGGTGTCCTGATTAGGACAGCAGCGCTGGCGCTTTATGGCGCGCTGGTCAAAATTGCTCAGTCTTCGGCCTGCCATAGGTGTTAAAAAAATCTGTCACCGCGCGGTCCCTCGGGCATCTATCGGTGATGAGAACGCCATCACGCGCTCCCGCCTTCCTCTCAGGAATGGAGCCGTGCCATGCAGCGACGCCGCCTCAAGCAAACCTCGTCCCTTGAAGAGCGCCTTGCCGAACAAGCCCAACGCCTCCGTCAGGAAGCCAAATCGCTTCCGCCTGGTTTCGAGCGCGAGCACGCCATCCGCAAAGCGCGGCAAGCCGAGACCGGCGCACATATCAGCGAATGGCTAAACTCGCCCAGATTGCAGCCGCCGAAGTAGCCGTCGCAATCGGTCTTTGATTTAGCTCAATGGCCCCGCTTGGTCCCGCCCGTTCGCTGGACCATGAACCAATCCGACAAGCCGGATTCAGCAAAGCCGCCACCTCCTCGACCGACGCATCTGGATGAGGTGCGGCAGGCCATTGAAGAATACGCTGCTGACCTCAGGGAGATCATCAGGAAGCTCCGGCAGAGGCTGCTGCATTGAGGCCGCCTCAGTTGGCAGCCTCTTTCACTTGACGGCGAACCGCATGTCGCCTTCTGGCCCATCAGCGAAGTGAAGCCCTCTCGGATTGACGTCCGCTCCGTGAAGCATAGCGGACTGGATCTGCTCCCCCCGAGTTCTTCGCATTTCGCCTCCAACTGAGACGTTGGCGCTGGGCTTCTGTCCCTCGTTTTGCGTTCAGGACCACGGTGGTTCTTCGCTCGTCCCGGCTGCCTCGTGGCGGATCGTGACATCCGCCGAACGCAACCCGGTCAGCAATACAGTTCTGACAGAGGCAGCATCAAATCCAATATCCTTGGCATTTGGTGGATGTGCCTCGCTGTTCTTCAATCGGAGCGCAAGGTGCAATTGCTCGCAAAGGTGCTGAACGACGAGATTGACCTGATCGTCAGTCATGATCGGCTTCTCCTGCGGCCATTCTGCTACCCAACCAGGTAGCGCACTTGAGAATCTGACGGCGCGATTGGACCGCCCATGGGATCACCCTGTGCGATGACCATGGGAGGATGAATGAGGCGCATTCGGTTCGCTACAAGGCGCGAGTCCGAAATTCGATGACATCAGCAAGACGGCGGCGCTCCGACGCAACTGGCGGCGTTTACGGCTACTTCATGCCCGAGGACCCATTAGGCTCTATGTGCACCAAAACCTCGCCAGTTGTGATTTCGGGAACTCCAAGATCGAGGTCAGGTAGACTTGCTTGAACAAACGCCAGTATCTTGGCATTTGCTGCATTGGCGCTTTCGCGGTCGTCAAATATCATCACAGCGATACCAGCACCGTCGCCCGCATCCAGCACGTAGTAAGATCTGAATCCGTGCGATTGCCTCAGGATCTCGCCGACGCCGCTCTTGGCGCGGCGAGCAGCGTCCGCTACCGAGCGAACCTTGGCGTACTTGCGAATGACCATGTACATGGGGCCACCACGCGCCACACGCCCCCACGCATCAAAGCACATCGGCCCCAGTCGGACTAGGGCCTACTCCGGGATGGCTCACACCGCCCGGTTGGGCGGACCGCGCAGCGCGCCTTTTCCAATGAGCCATCCTCGCCCCGCAAGTGGGGCCGAGGTGCTGAGGCTCAGGAGCCCTCGAACTTGAACGACACGTTGAGCTTGGCGCGATAGGCCTCAACTTTTCCGTTCTCATCCAGTTGCATATCGAGCTTGATGACCTCTGCAACGCGAAGATCCCGGAGAGATTTCGCAGCTTGCTCGACCGCATTGGCGGCCGCCTTCTCCCACGAGTCGCTGCTGGTACCGACCAGTTCTATGACCTTGTAGACGCTATCAGGCATGTCGTCCTCCTGTTCGGTATGACCCAGGAAATCTAGCATCAGGATCTCGACGCTGATACCGTTTCGGGCATGCCCCCGGAGCCGAGAAGGGACAAACTGCATCTGGCGGAAGGGCGGCTCTTGGCTCCGAATGAACTGCCGGACCTGCGCCATCATGCCCGCTCGTGGCGGATCGACGGGAAAGCGTCCGATTGGCTGTCTCTTTTCAGTCTGCCCCGGACCGGAAGGCAGCACGATCCGGTTGGCGCCCAAGCTCACGCTCAAACAAAACGGCTATGGCTCGTGCCGAGCGCGAGAAAGATGCCCCAAGGGAGCTCTGGAAGGAAGCTCTGGCTCGCACGCGAACCATCTCGGTCACCTGCCTCGCCGAAAAAGGGGTAAAGTGCCCCAGGGCTCACATCCGAGGAGCAACAACATGACCGTACTCTCCGAGCTGGTTCCCGCCAGGATCGACTGGCATGTCTTCGCGGTTATGAGCAACGCGATGCCGCCTCGAGATCCTGATGACGACGAAGAAGATGACGACGAAGAGGATGAGGACGAAGAGCAAGACGAGGAGGAGAACCAAGCCGACGAATCGCCGGTCGTGCGCGAGCCGGACGAAGGCTGAGCGGGATGCTTGGAGGTAGCCTGAACTCCGTCGGCTTCGATGTCGCCTTCCAACCGCAAACCGGACACAACGAACCGACGAGTACGTGCCTCAAATCACCCCCGCCATCCGCAGCGCCACCCCGGCCGCGCATGAGCCCGCCAGCACCGTCAGCATCCCCAGCTTGAACCGGAAGATCGCGGTTGCCGCCGCGATTGCCAGCACCAGTGCGGGGAGATCGACGCTGGTCAGCACCGGCCTGTCGAAATCCAGCGGAAAGGCGTGCACCGGAACGGTCTCGCGGAACAGGGTGTGCAGCGCGAACCAGATCGAGAGGTTGAGGATGACGCCGACGACGGCGGCCGTGATCGCACCGAGCGCCCCGGCGAGGCCCGTATTGCCGCGCAGGCGCTCGATGTAGGGGGCGCCGACGAAGATCCAGAGGAAGCAGGGCGTGAAGGTGACCCAGGTCGCGAGCAAGCCGCCATACGTCGCCGCGAGCAAGGGCGACAGGCCGCCGGGATCGCGATAGGCGGCCATGAAGCCCACGAACTGCAGCACCATGATCAGCGGGCCCGGCGTGGTCTCGGCCATGCCGAGCCCGTCGAGCATCTCGTGCGGCTTCAGCCAGTGATAATGCTCGACCGCCTGCTGGGCGACATAGGCCAGCACGGCGTAGGCGCCACCGAAGGTGACGAGCGACATTTTCGAGAAGAACAGCGCGATCTGGCTGAACACGTTGGCTTGCCCGAGCGCGAGCAGCAACACGATCACCGGCACCAGCCAGAGCGCCAGCCACAACGCGCCGGTGCGAATGGCGCGCGCGGTGTTGGGGCGCACGTGCTCGGGGACGGCTTCGCCGAGCATGCTGTCGATCAATGCCGTGCTGCCGCCATGGCCGTGACCGGCCGGGGCGAATTCCGGACGGCCGCTCCGCGCGCCGGCATAGCCGATGAGGCCGGCGGCGATGATGATGATCGGGAAGGGGACGGCGAAGAAGAAGATCGCGACGAAGGCGATGGCCGCGAGCGCGATCATGATGCGGTTCTTCAGCGCGCGCTTGCCGACGCGAACCACGGCCTCGACGACGATGGCGAGTACCGCGGCCTTGAGCCCGAAGAACAGCGCCTCGACGAAGCTGACATTGCCGAAAATCGCGTAGACGTAGCTGAGGCCCATGATGGCGATGATGCCGGGCAGGATGAACAGCCCACCCGCCATCAGCCCGCCGGCGGTGCGATGCATCAGCCAGCCGACATAAGTGGCAAGCTGCTGGGCCTCCGGTCCCGGCAGCAGCATGCAGTAGTTCAGCGCATGCAGGAAACGGCCTTCGGAGATCCAGTTCTTCTCCTCGACCAGGATGCGATGCATCACCGCGATCTGGCCCGCGGGCCCGCCGAAACTCAGGCAGGCGACGCGAAGCCAGACGCGAAAGGCTTCACCGAAGCTGATGCCGTGACCGGCATCAGCTCCAGCTTGAACGATACGGGTGTCCATCAAGCCTTCACCTTGTTGGTCGGCCAGTTGTGGGTCTCGGCCGTGGCATCGCGGCACCAGCGGTAGAAGGCATCATAGAGCGTCATGCCGGCCTCGAGCTGTGCGAGGTCGTCGTCATACATCCGCGACAGCCCGAGCGAGGCCGCGAGCAGGCCGGGCGCCTCCGGCGCGAGGTCGGGCCGCGCGGTGTCGGCGCCGCGCACCAGCGTGGCCAGCCGCAGCAAAGGCGGCGTCGCGATGCCGAACTCCTCGATCATCACGTCGAAGGTGCAGAGCTCGCCGCGGTGGCTCCAGAACACGTTCTCGATGTCGAAGGGGGCCGCATTGAATCGCTCGCCGACGGCGACCACCTCGGACGGCGTCACATACAGGAACACCGCATTGGGATCGACGAAGCGGCGGATCAGCCAGGGGCAGGCGATGCGGTCGACCTTCGGTCGCGCCCGCGTCACCCAGACGGTGCGCCCCTTGGCGTCGCGTGGCGGCAGCTTGCGAGCGTCGACCAGCGGCAGCTTGGCTGCCTTCCAGCCCTCGAAGCCGCCCTCCAGCGTCTCGGCTTCCACGCCGAGCTGGCGGAGCCAGGCCGCCGTGCCCTGCGCGAGCTTCTCACCGCGGAAGCACGAGACGACGGCCCTGCGGCCGGCGAAGTCGCCGCCCCAGTCCGTCACATTGTCGTGGCTGAGCTTGATGGAGCCGGGGATCAGCCGCCGGTCGGCGGCAAAATCCTCGTCGGTGCGCACATCGATCAGGGCAGGGCCGTTCGCCGTGCCGATCAGCCGTGCCAATTTGTCAGATGATATGGTCGTGAACGTAGACATGATGCGTCCTCGCAAAAACCGGGGGACGCGATACTTGGGCATGTCGCCTCGTGGGGAGATCGCTCAAATCCCCATGGCCCAGATTACAGCGAAACCGCGTCAGCCTGTCAACCGCCGGTTTGGCCGGTAATTCACGTTAGAAAGATATGCTGCGGGAGCCTATATTGGGGCCTTGCAGATTCCGGAGATCTGAACCGATGCATTCCCATTCCATCGAGCAATGGACCCACGACCACGCCTTCCTCGGCAAGAAGCACGACGAGAACGAGCGGCGCACCTGGTTCGTGGTCGTGCTGACGCTGGTCATGATGGTCGGGGAAATCGTGGCGGGCTCGCTGTTCGGCTCGATGGCGCTCTTGGCCGACGGCTGGCACATGGGCACGCATGCCGCCGCGCTCGGCATTGCCGCCTTCGCCTATCGCTTCGCGCGCCGGCACCTGGGGAATGCGCATTTCACCTTCGGCACCGGCAAGTTCGGCGATCTCGCCGCCTTCGCCAGCGCAATCATCCTCGGCCTGATCGCGGTCGAGATCGCCTATGAGAGCGTGCTGCGGCTGATCAATCCGGTGCCGATCGTCTATGGCGAGGCGATCACGGTGGCAGCCCTCGGTCTGTGCGTCAATCTCGCCAGCGCGTGGCTGCTGCGCGACAGCCACGATCATCACCATCACGGCCATGATCACGGCCACAGCCATGCGCATGATGACCACGACCATGATCATCACGGCCATCACCATCACGACAACAATCTTCGCGCGGCCTATGTCCATGTCATGGCCGATGCCGCGACCTCGGTGCTGGCGATCGCGGCTCTTGCCGTCGCCATGTATGCGGGCTGGGTCTGGGCCGATCCGGCGGTCGGCCTGATCGGCAGCGTGGTCATCGCCAGCTGGGCGCTCGGCCTGATCAAGTCATCAGGCGCGGTGCTGCTCGACGTGCGCGCCGACGAGAAGCTGGAGCGGGTGATCCGGGCGCGCATGGAGGTTGGTGAGGATCGCGTCACCGATCTGCATCTGTGGCAGGTCGGCCCCGGCCATTGCGCCGTGCTGCTCTCGGTGGTGTCGGACAAGCCGAAGCAGCCGGCCGTCTACAAGCGGCGGCTTGCCGGATTGAAAGGCCTTAGTCACGTCACGATCGAGGTGGAGACCTGCCCGCATTGACGTGAGCCGCGCGAGCGGAATTCTGCGACGCGGCCGGGGTTGATCCTCGGTCGCAGCTCGCATGGCTGTACGGGAGGAACAATGATGCCCAGGATTGCCTTCGCCGTCGTCATCGCTGCACTTGCTCTGTCCAGCCCCGCGGCACTGGCGCAATCGGAAAAGCCCGGCGTCGAGAAGCTCTACGTGCTCAACTGCGGCGAGGGCACCGCAGGTGATATCTCGCGCTGGACGCCCGGCCTGAACGAAGGCAAGACGATGGACTTCGTCGACAGCTGCTATCTCGTCAAGCACAGCAAGGGCTGGTTCCTGTGGGACACCGGGATCGCAGATTCCGTCGCAAGCATGCCCAATGGTCTTGTGCCCGCCGATCCCAAGGCCGTGACCTGGCGCCGGCCGAAGACGCTTGCTTCCCAGCTCGAACAGCTCGGCGTCAAACCGGACGACGTCAAGGTGATGGCGGTCTCGCACACGCACCCGGACCACACCGGCAATGTCGAGCTGTTCCCGCAGGCGACGCTCTACGTGCAGAAGGCCGAATATGACTGGCCGGGTGCCAACAACGCGCCGCGCTTCAAGCCCTCGCACCCGGTCGAGCTGCTCACGGGCGACAAGGACGTCTTCGGCGACGGCAGCGTGACCATCCTGGCGACGCCCGGCCACACGCCCGGGCATCAGTCGCTGCTGGTGAAACTGCCGAAGACCGGCGCGGTGGTGCTGTCGGGTGATGCCGTCCATTTCAGGGATAATTGGGACAACCGCCGCGTCCCCAGCATGAACGTCGACAAGGACCAGAGCGCGGCCTCCATGCAGAAGATCGCCGAGACCCTCGGCAGGGAGAAGGCGCAGCTCTGGATCAACCACGACAAGGCCCAGCGCGACAGCCAGAAGCTGGCGCCGGAGTTTTACGACTGAGGCGGATCAGCCTTTCGGTGCCGTCACTGCGGGCGGGCTCGCCTCCGGCGTCTTCTTCGGCTTCAGCGTGCCGGCATAGAACGAGACCAGCCAGATCAAGAGAACGGCGAGGAGATAGACGCCCCAGGCCTGCGGCGGGGTGGTTGCCCAGCGCAGCAGGCCTTTGAACGTGCGGGGCGGGCGGGTCTCTTCGCTCATGGGCCGCTTGTGCGCGAAAGCGGCTGTACGGTCAATCCGGCCGCGGCCTGGTGCGGATCAGGAACAACGCCGCCAGCGCCGACAGGCTCAGCGCGGAGGAGACGATCAGCACCTTGGCGCCCATGACGTCGATCAGCAGGCCGAAGGCCAGCGGCGCCACCGCCTGCGCCATGCGTGCCGGGGCGCCGATGATGCCGAGACGGTAGCCGAAATCCTTCGGGCCGAAGATCGACAGCGGCAGCGTGCCGCGCGCGATCGTCAAGATGCCGTTGCCCGAGCCGTGGAACAGCGCGAACGCGCTCGCCGCGGCGCCGCCGAAGATCGCAACGATCACCGCGCCGATCGGATGGGTGAGGCAGGCGAGCCGGGTCGACCACAGCGGATGGAAGCGGCTGAGGAAGCCGGCTTCCAGGATGCGTGCGCCGACTTGCGCCGGGCCGATCAGCGCGCCGGCCGCGATCGCCTCGACCGGCGTTGCCCCGGTGGTCTCGAGGATTCGCGGGAAATGCGCGGCCATGGCGCCGGTGACGGTCCACACCGCCGCGAAGATGAAGGCGAGCAGGATCATGGTGCGGTCGAGCGGCAGATGCGGCTTTTCCGCCGTCGCCGCCGCCTGCCTGGCGCCGTTGATGGTCGGGAGCATGAAGAAGTTGAGCGGCAGGCCGATCAGGATGTTGGCGGCCGCCCAGGCAAAGCAGGTCTCGCGCCAGCCGATATGCGACAGGCCCCAGGCGGTGAGGGGCCAGCCGACGGTGGAGGCGAAGCCCGCCATCAGCGTGATGCCCGTGATGGGCCTGCGCGCCTCGGTGCCGTAGATGCGCCCCAGCGCGGCGAAGGCGGCGTCGTAGAGCCCCATCGCCATGCCGATACCGAGCACGAGCCAGGCGAACACCATCACCGGAACGGAGTGTGCGAAGCCGAGCAGCGCGAGGCCGGCGGCAATCGTCAGGTTCGAGGCCGACAGCACCTGCCGACCGCCGACGAGATCGATCTGCCGCCCGATGCGCGGGCCGAGCATCGCCGAGATCACCAGCGAGGCAGAGAACGCGCCAAAGATCCAGTTGGAGGAGACGCCGAGGTCGCGCGCCATGGGATCGGCGATCAGCGCCGGCAGATAATAGCTGGACGCCCAGGCCAGGGTCTGCGTGGTGCCGAGCGCCAGGATGATCGGAAGCTGGCGCTGGCTCATATTCCCGTATTTCTGGTCGGCGGTGTCATCGGTTCCATTTGCAGCCGGCAACGACAGCGCGTCAACCACGGCTGCGGCATATTCGACCTGCTGCGGACGGGAGCCTTGGTTGCGCAGCGTTCGCGCGGCCTTCCGCTCGTCACGAATGCACGCCATAATGGCGCATGCAATTGACCTCGCGCCTTGCGCTGATGAACTGGCTGACCGGCCAGGGGCTCACCGGCCTTCCCGAAATCGACCTGCTCCGCGGCTTCTGCGAGCGCTGCTGCGCCGAAGGGCTGGAGCTGTCGCGCGGGCTCGTCGTGATCGACACGCTGCATCCGATCTACGAGGGCCGCGGCTTCCGCTGGAGCGACCGGCCCAGCAACGAGAGCGACGCGTTCGAATACGGCTCGACCGCCGACGGCGACGCCGCCGCGAGCTGGCGCCGCTCGGTGTTCTTCCACATGCTCGAGAATGGCGACGACGAGATGGTGATCGATCTCGCCGATGCGCCGTCGATGGATTTCTCGCAGATCGGCGAGCTCGCCGAAAAAGGCCACAAGCACTATCTCGCCTTCGTGCACCGCTTCGGCGAGAACGGCGCGCTGGGTCTGATGGACTGCCTCTATTCCTGCTGGACCACGCGCCGCGACAGCGGCTTCAGCGACGGCGAGCTGGAAGCGCTGCGCGATCTCGTGCCGGTGCTGGGCCTCGCGATCAAATCGGCGCAGCAGGTCGACATCGCGCGCACGCTCGGGCGCGTCTATCTCGGGCGCGACGCCTCCGCACAGGTGCTGCGCGGGCGCATCTCGCGCGGCGTCACCGAGCGCATCAACGCCGTGCTGTGGTACTCCGATCTGCGCGGCTCGACCGGAATCAGCGAGAGCATCGGCCCCGACGAGATCATCCCGTTCCTCAACGACTATGCGCAGGCCGTGATCGACGCGATCCACGACGCCGGAGGCGACGTGCTCAAGCTGATCGGCGACGGCGTGCTCGCGATGTTCTGGGGTGAGGACATGGCGGACGCGCGGCGCGCTGCGCTCCGCGCCGAGCATCTGTTCCGCAAGAACGTCGCGGCGCTGAACAAGCGGCGGGAGGCCGATGGCCGCCCGACGACGTCGGCCTATATCGGCCTGCATGTCGGCGAGGTCTTCTACGGCAATATCGGCAGCGAGGACCGGCTCGACTTCACCGTGGTCGGGCCGACCGTCAACGAAGTCAGCCGCATCGCCTCGATGAGCCGCTCGGTCGACCGCGAGCTGCTGGCATCGGCGGAATTCTACAAGGGCCTCGATGCCACTGGGCGCCGCTATCTCGTCTCCACCGGCCGCTACGCGCTGCGCGGCATCGGCCGCGCGCAGGATCTCTACACGCTCGATCCCGAGGTTGACGCCAGCGAGCCGGTAACGGGGAGCTACGAGCGGTATCTGGCGAATTAGTTTCCCTGCGAGTGAAAGGTTAGATGGTGAGTTCAGCGGCGCAAGCTTAGTTCGCTTTCTTGTTCGGAAACGCGTTCTTGCTTGACACTGTAGACGAGCGAATCTGGTAGTAGGCTAGCTCTCTCCCGATGTCCGTGATTTGACTCGCGAGTCCCTTTGTGATGCTTGCAGCGAGCTGCTTGACATAGCGGTGTTCGCGGTTTTCGTTGCCAGCTAGGCGCCAATATAATGAGCTGTGACGAAACAGAACGAGCAAATTCCTATAGTCTTTCCTAGCTTCAAATATCCACCAGAGCGCATCGTGACATCGATCAAACAGGCCTGGCAGTCGTTCATTGAAGATGAAATGGTAGGCGCCGACCAGGTAGATGATTTCAGCTTCACTCAGGAAGTCGCCGTTTTCTTTGGAAATTTCAGCGAGTTCGATTGCGGCTCTCAATTTATTGTATGAGTCGGTCTTATTTCGTGACGCCATAATCGGTGCAAGGATTTCTCGCGCTTGCCCCGCGTCGTTATCACCTTCTCTCGCGCGAATGATTGCGATGTTGTTTGCTGTTATCGTGGCGTCTCGCTTTCGCGCCCGTGCCTCGACGGATGCGAGCTTTTGAAGTCGATCTGGGTCATCTTCATCTAGTTCGATCAACAGACTTTCCGCCTGCAAGCTCACCTCAGATTTCGGGTCGATTGCTATGATTTGCTTGGCAACGTCGCGAGCCGCCGCGTAGTCCTTTAGGTCTTCATGGCAAAACGCCAAGTCGATTAGTAAGCTTTGCTTTTCGCTTTTCGAGAATGAATGATCGATTATTTTCTCGATCACCAATTTGGCTTTGACGTCGTCCCCTGTCATGCGAAGTGCAGCGGCGTACCTCGCAGAGATTGACGCAATCTTATCTCGAAATGCTTCCGAAGGAATTAGTGGCAGTAGGTCGCTGCAAAATTCCGAGGCGCTTCGATAGTGATCGCCCCGGGCGAGGGCGCGGAGATACGAATTTGCTAGGCCGAGAACTCTAGTCATTAGGTTCTTGTCGGCGAGCGAGGTTGCTTCCTTGAATAGCCGTATCAAGATTGTGTTAGCGTTCGAAATGTCGGACGACGGGCAGTTCGGGCGATCAAAGATATAGGTGGTTGCGGGTTTGAATGCTCCCTGCGCCCAGTTCGCGCCAAAATAGATTTCGGCTGCTCGTCGATTTAGTTCGAAGCGCTCAGTGGGGTCTAAGTGTTCCCAAGTGCATTCTCGAACAGGCAGAGAGACTTTTAGGCGCTTCTCGGATTGATCGGACCCTGCCAGGTTGGGGCCGGGGGTTGCAACTACGTCGACAAGGCCGCGACCGCGAAGAGATGCTGCGTTTGCGGGGAAAAACTGATACGTCTGATGGAAGCGCCGAATGCGAGCAAGCGTCTCACCCTGCGGAAACAGGGTGAGGACCTTTAGTAGCGAGAATTCTCTTTGCGCTCCCGGATCTCTTGCTGTCGCAAGATCGCGTACAGTTTCTACTAGCGCGCGAGGAGAATGGTCAGTCGACGGCAATTGGGAAAATTCAAGGTCTGCACTGACCAAATCGGAAAGTGAGACCACCTGTAGCTCAGAAAGGGCCCGATCAATTCTCGCGGGAATGCCGTCAGTGTGTCGAGTTATTTGACTGATGGCTGTCGCGTTGTTGAGGTCCGGGCTTCCCAGTTCGTGATCGCGAACGTAACTTCGAACATCGACTTCGTCGAATGCCTTGATTTCGATCGTGCGCAATTTTGACGAGATCAAGCTGCGTCGGCTTCGCAATATAAGTAGGAGTTTGGGGCAATAGTCAATCAGCAGTGCTGCAAGCTCTTCAATATCATTTTTGTAATTTGAGGTGTCTTCGATGGTTGTGGGCAGTTGCGAGATGTTGTCGAGTAGAAGCCAGCAGGGGCCAGATTCCGCAAGGAGTTGGCATAGTCGTTCGAATGTGCAGTTGAGCTGCGACTTCAGCGCTTCGGATAGTTGGCGCCGATTTCGGAACTCACTCAAATCTAATCGATAGACTGGCGCTTCTGCTGAAGGGGTCTGACGTCTGACCGCAGCTAAGAAGGCGTCTTCACCCATGCCCCACTCAGTGACCAGCCATACGACCCTGTCTGTTTGCAGAGCATCAAGCATCGCTCTTTGTTCGACGTTTCGCGTTTTGAAGGAAGCTGCTTGGGCAGGAACAGAGTATTCGACATCCTGCAATGCCTCTCGGAGGGTGCCAGAGTGAGGAATGTCACTGAGTGTTGAAGACGGTTCGGGCGAGAATCGCGCTCCTTTTTTTCCCGACCTCGGCAAGGCAATCGTGAAGGAGTTGTCGATTTCAAGTGGAAAGCCAATCTCGGGGCCAATGTTGTTTCCCGCACCGATGTTTTTATAAAGTCGACGGGGCCAAATTTTCAGAGCCGGCGAGCTTGGTACATACCGGGCAATCGAGTAACCGTGGTTTCGGTCAAAGCCCGCATTCGATTTTGCGAGACCGAAGGTCGATATTCCCTGAAGAGAAATTTGATTTGGTGATCCGCCTTGTCCTGCGGACAAAGCGGAAGGCTGATGCATGTGGCCGAACATGTGAGCAGAAAAGCGACCTGGCGGATTGATCTCGTTTTCCCAATGATTGCGGCTTTGAGCGTGCAGCCAAGAACTAGGATGATGCGTTATCAGTAGGTTTGCGTCGTTCTGGTTGCACCACTGGTCGGGATCTTGAGAAGTGACGGCAAGCAGCTGTTTGACATCAACATGGAGCCGCCCCTCGTAATCATCTCCGTCGAGCTGCAGCCAAGTGGAGTTTAATCCCACAAGCCCGATACGTAGTTCCCCTTTTTCGATTGTGGTCGACTGATCTCCAGGGAGCAAGCCGGCTTGCCCGGTTAGGAGCCCAAATGTCTTACCAACGCTCCCTGTGAGCCAAGAGCAGTATTCGGAGAATACTCCGTCAACGGAACCGCGATATTCGTTGCTAGAGTTGCTGAAGAATTCTGCTTGTACGTCCGTTTCTTCCCACCATCTCTTCAAGGTTCGAACGGTGGAATCGAGTCGCGGCCGTGCAACGTCGTGATTCCCGGGAATTGTGAAGAGGCTTGGCGAGAAGCCGAGCTTGTGGAAATGCCCCCACAGATCGCTCAAGATAGTATCTAGCTTATCAAATTCCGCCCGCGAGCCTCGCTGCGTTAGGTCGCCGGAAAATATGACGAGATCCCAATCGCCTGCAACCGAATGCATCTTTTCAAGATCTTCGAGTAGCAAAGTCTTAAGCGTCGGCCAAAGCCAATCTTGATTAGCCATACCAACGTGTAGGTCTGTTAGGTGGAGCCAAGAAAAGTGTACATGTGACACGTGAGTCCTCTCGCTTAAAGTCATTCAAAGCGATCGATTTGTTTGTAATGCTGATCATACCCAAAGCAACCCCAGGTTGGTCAAGCTCGTCCAAAGTCACAGGATATTCCGCGGCGTAACTAGCACCGCACCGCCACCTCATCCCCCACCATGTCCGGCTGCCGTTCCAGCGCCACGGCCGGCGACAGCCAGATCACCAGCGCCTGCACGCCGAACACGGCGGCCGCGAGATAGAGGCAGGCTTCCGCGCTCCAGAGGCCGCCGACGATCGCGCCCAGCGCCGAGCCGAGCGGGCGGGCGCCGTAGCTCATGATGTTGATGGCGGAGACGCGGCCCAAGAGGCGCGGCGGCGTCACCGACTGGCGTAGCGTCGTGGTCGAGATCACCCACAGGATCGGCCCGACGCCGAGCAGGAAGAAGCTCAACGCCGCGAGCCAGGGCGAGGGGACCAGCACCGTCAGCGCCATCACCACAGCTGCAACGAAACCCGTGACCGGGCCGAGGCCGACGACGGTGCCGAACGCGACGCGCTGCATCACGCGCGTTGCGAACAGGGCGCCGATCACCATGCCGACGCCGTACATGGTCAGCACCGTGCCGATTCCGGCGGCGGTGAGGCCGAGATGGCGCACGGCATAGGGGACGAACACCGCGATCTGCAGGAACCAGCCGGTGTTGAAGATGAACTGGGTGATGAACACCGGCCGCAGCAGCGGATGATGGAATACGAACGCCGCGCCTTCGCGGATGTCCTGGAGCGGATGGCGCCGCGGGGCGGGGGCGCGCGCGGGTTCAAAGATGCCCGAGAGCAGCACGACGGCTATGGCCGAGAGCGCCGCGGCAAAGCCGAAGGCCGGGCTGGCGCCCCACCATCCCACCAGCGCGCCGCCGAGGGCGGGTCCGCTGGCAAAGGCGACGGTACGCGCCAGCTCGATGCGGGCATTCGCCGCCGGCAGGAGGTCGGAGCTGACCAAGGAGGGCACCAGTGCCGGCGCGGCCACGCTATAGACGACGGTGCCGCACACGGCTGCGAAGCCGAGCAGGGCCAGCAGCGGCAGATTGAGGGCGCCGAGCGCGAGCAGCAGCACGATTGTCCCGAGGGCCGCGGCCCGCAGCGCCTCGGCCCCGGCCATCAGCGAGCGGCGTGAGATCCGGTCGGCGAGCAGGCCGGCAGGAATCGCGAACAGCACGAAGGGCAGGGTCAGCGCGGTCTGCAACAGGCCGGTCTGGCCTTCCGCGACCCCGAGCGTGAGCACGGCGACGATGGGAGCGGCGGCCAATGCGATCTGCTCGGCCGACTGCGCCGCGAGGTTGGACCAGGCGAGGCGGCTAAAGGTGTCGGGAAGGCGAGGCGGGTTTGACATGGCTCATTTCCTGCAAAGTCGGCTTGGCGCCAGTATCCGGCTCCGAGGGCCGCCAAACCCACCCGCTTCCCGACACGGCGGGAAAAACGGCAAGAATGGGAACCCATGCCGCTAGATGCAGTTGCAAATGAGTTGCAATAAGGTTCGATTTCGGTATTCTCGTTCCATGGATGCCCGATCGCCTGATTTGAGTCCCGACGCCGCCGGCTGGCGCGCTGATGCGCCCGTCACCAAAAGTCTCGCCGAGGTCAACGCCACGGTCGCCGTTCCGGTCGCTGGCCGCTGGTGGCGCCGGCTGCTCGCTTTCGTCGGCCCAGGCTATCTGGTCTCAGTCGGCTACATGGACCCCGGCAATTGGGCGACCGACCTCGCCGGTGGCTCGAAGTTCGGCTACACGCTGCTGTCCGTCATCCTGCTTTCGAATTTGATGGCGATCCTGCTGCAGTCGCTGGCGGCACGGCTCGGCATCGTCACCGACCGCGACCTTGCGCAGGCCTGCCGCGCCACCTATTCGCCGGCGGTGAATTTCCTGCTCTGGCTGGCCTGCGAGGCGGCGATCATCGCCTGCGATCTCGCTGAGGTCATCGGCACGGCGATCGCGCTCAAACTCCTGTTCGGCATTCCCCTGATCGGCGGCGCGCTGCTCGCAGCGCTCGACGCCTTCCTGCTGCTGCTCCTGATGAACCGCGGCTTCCGTTTCCTCGAAGCCTTCGTCATCGCGCTGCTGGCGGTGATCGCGGTCTGCTTCGGGGTCCAGATCGTGGCTGCGGCGCCGCCGGTGGCGGAGGTCCTGCACGGCTTCATGCCGAAGAGCGAGATCTTCACCAACCCCGAGATGCTCTACATCGCGATCGGCATCATTGGCGCGACGGTGATGCCGCATAATCTCTATTTGCATTCCTCGATCGTGCAGACGCGCGCCTATGAGCGCAACGACACCGGACGGCGCGAGGCGATCAAATGGGCGACGACGGACTCGACCATCGCCCTGATGCTGGCGCTGTTCATCAATGCCGCGATCCTGGTGGTCGCAGCCGCAACCTTCCACAAGAGCGGCCACTCCGACGTCGCCGAGATCGGCCAGGCCTTCGAGCTGCTGTCGCCGCTGCTCGGCCTCGGCATCGCCTCGACGCTGTTCGCGGTGGCGCTGCTCGCCTCCGGCCTCAACTCGACGGTGACGGCGACGCTCGCCGGCCAGATCGTGATGGAGGGCTTTCTCGATCTGCGCCTGCCGAGCTGGGCGCGCCGCCTGCTCACGCGCGGCATCGCCATCGTTCCGGTGATCGTTGTTACGGCGATCTATGGCGAGCGCGGCACGGCGGATCTGTTGGTGTTCAGCCAGGTCGTGCTGTCGATGCAGCTGCCCTTCGCGGTGATCCCGCTGGTCCGCTTCGTCTCCGACCGCCGCAAGATGGGCCAGTTCGCGATTCCGGGATATGTCGCGGCGATCGCGTGGATCGTCGCGGGCATCATCGTGATTTTGAACGTGAAGCTGCTGGTGGATACGCTGTTCGGGTGAGGGCGGCGGCGATCTGTCCGGCCTGTTCAAGTGGGCCCTGCTCGGACGGCCCCCGATCAGGCAGCGAGCATGACCTTTGCGAAAGCGAGCGTCTGCCCGGTTAGATGTGTTGGCTGGCGACGTTGCTTCCGTTTCGCGCGCAGGGGTTGCAAAGCCTGGCGTCGGAACTCGATTTGGCAAACTGTCACTTTTCAATTTGTGCGGCGCGCGTATACTAGTTGCAATTGCTGACCGGGCGTACAATAATAACCCCTGTTTCAGCATTGATTTTGCTTCCGGCGGGATGATCGGCGGGTCCTGCGCCGGACCAAGAGCGGCCACTGCAATTCTCCGGGCTCATCTATCGGTTGTGCGCGAATATGGTTGGCGCACGAAATTTTTGGTTTGATCGTTTGGATTGATCGACAGCTTGTTTTTCTGCTGAGCGGGTTCACGCCTCGAAGGGGCGGTGTTCAAGCCAGAACGCGTTGGTAATTTCGTTCAAGTCATTGATGAGTGTGTGCTGCCGTGACCAGGTGCCCCGCTTGTTCAGCCCGTATTTCCCGCGAGCATCGCTTCTGCTCTCAATGTGGCGCGAGTCTCAATCGTAACGCGGACGAGCCGGGCGCCCCGGACCGCGACGCGCACGTCGTCCAGCTGCACCATCATCTTCCCGTTCGCTCGCAGATGCTGACTGAAAACAAGCAGGTCAGCGTGCTGTTCGTCGATGTCTGCAATTCGACCTCCCTGTTGCAGCATGTCGACCCCGAGGAAGCCCGCGCCTATCTCGGCAGGGCACTGGACCGGTTGGCTGAGGCGGTCGAGACCTATGGCGGCACGGTGAGCCAGTTGCTCGGCGATGGCCTCGTCGCCTTGTTCGGCGCGCCCGTGGCGCAGGAAGACCACGCCCTGCGGGCGTGCCTTGCCGCCCTCAAGATGCAGAGAGCATCGATCCCAGGCCATGACGTGGGAGGCGTTGTCAGCCCGACGCTGCGCATCGGTATCAATTCGGGCGAGGTGCTGGTCGGTATCGTCGGGCAATACCGGTGGTCCCATTACGGCGCGGACGGAAAGACGATCCATCTCGCCTCGCGGCTTGAAAAGATGGCGCCGCCCGGCGGCATCCTGATCAGCGCCGCGACGCAGCGGCTGGTCGCGCAGCAGATCGACACGCGTACGGCCGGCGTGCGGATCGTGCGCGGACTGGATGATCCGATCGAAGTGCATGAAGTCGTGGTCGAGACCGAGAGTTCGGCGGCCGCGCCGTTGACGCGGAAGCCGCGCTGGGCACCTCTGATCGGACGCGAAGACACGTTGAGGATCCTGGAAGGGACCCTGGAGACTGTTCAAAAGGCCGGAATGCGAGCGATCGGGTTGTGCGGCGATGCCGGGATCGGCAAGTCGCGCCTGATCGTCGACTGGATGGACAGCCTCGCACGAGAGGGGACGGAAGTCTGCTTTTCACAGGCGAGAGGGTATGCGAGCACGCGTGCCTACAGCACCGCCACCGATCTGACCGCAAGTTTGGTCGGGCTTCCGCAAACCAGTGCTGCGGACATTCGGCATTCCGCCAAGCAGGCGTTGATTGCGGAATGGCCCGATGACGGCACCGAGCATCTGGCGGCGGTCAATGATCTCTTGGGACTTGCGGCGCCGGATGAGGCCTGGCTGGCGCTGAACCCGGCGCAACGACGGCGCCGGATCGGCGAGGCGTTGCTCTGGCTCGTGCGCAGGCGCGTGCGGTCCGGCGCCTTCGTGCTCGTGCTCGAGGACGTCTTCCTGGCCGATCGCGAGAGCCGGCGGTTGTTCGAGGGCCTGCTTCCCAAACTTCAGGCGCTGCCGGTCCTGATTTGCGTCACCTATCGTCCGGATTTCGAGCATCAGTGGCGACGGGCGTCCTGGTTCGCGGAGCGCTTCATCGAGCCACTGGGCGATGGAGAAATGCTCCGGCTCGCGCGCGCCTGTCTCGGCGATGATCCGTCCGTGCTGGGCATCACGACCGAACTGGTCGCGCGCGCCGACGGCAATCCCTTCTTCCTGGAGCAACTGGTCTTCACGCTGATTGATGACGGGTCGCTGGAAGGGACCCCGGGCGCCTACCGTTTGCAGAGGCCTTTCGGAGAGCTGCGCGTGCCGGGCTCCATCGCGGCGGTGATCGGCGCGCGGGTCGACAGGCTGCCCGAGGCGGCGAAGTCGGCGCTCGAGGCTGCGGCCATCCTTGGGGATCCCATCACGCGCGACCTGGTTGCCGCGATGCAGGCCGTGGACCTCGAACGCGCCGAGGAATTGCTGGGTCTTTGTGTCGCGTCTGGATTGCTGACGAGTCCGGATCAGGCGAGGGGCTCGCACGAGTCGCATGCCTTCGCATTCCGCCATGCGCTGGTCCGCGACGTCGTGCTCGGCGTGCTCACGCGCGCCAGGCTCAAGGCGCTGCATCGCCAGGCCTTCCTGGCGCTGCACGCCCAGCCCGGGGCCACCGATGTCGACGCCGCGCCGGCACTGGCGCATCATGCCTTCGGGGGCGAGGAATGGGAGCAGGCGGCAAGATTCGCCGTCAAGTCGATGGCTCGTGCCATCTCGCGCTCGGCCAATCAGGAGGCCGTCCAACTGCTGGAGAAGGGCATCCAGGCGGCACGGCGCGTCGAGGGCGCGACGACCGCCCAGACCCTGGAGCTCGCGCTTCGGCTGGAGGCCATTGGCGCAATGCTGGCTCTCGGGCAGATCGACGAGATCTTCGACAACATGGAGCGGGCTGAAGCCATCGCCGTGCAACTGAACGATCAGCGCGCAAGGGCGGCGGTTTCGACCGAGACGGCCGTGTTTCTGTGGATGCGCGGACGTTTCGAGCAAGGTCTGCGCTACGCTTCGCAGGGACTGGAAGCGGCTCGCCTTGCACAGCGTCGTCACATGATGATGGCGGCGCATCAGACCCGCCTCATGCATCTGCACGCGCTCGGGCGGTACGCGGACGCGGCGGCCGAAGGTCGCATCCTGCTGTCGGACTACGAACCGGAATTGTCGGCGCACTATGTCCAGCCCGGCTGGGCCGCGATTCCGATCATCAACCTGTACGCATTTCATGCCAGCACGCTGTGGCGCCTCGGGGATGGCGGCGCCGCGGACGATTTCTGCGCCAAGAGCTATGAGATTCTATCGAACATCGATCACCCATATTCCCGTCTGTTGATCGACACCGTCCAATCGCAGATCTGGGTCGAACGCGAGGAGCTCGACCGTGCCGAGGCCTTGATGCGCACGGGTGTGCAGCAATGCATGACGCACAACGTGCCGACCATGCTCTCCGTGTGCACCGGCGTTCTCGGCAGCGCGCTGGCGCGCAACGGCAAGGCTGCCGAAGCGGTGCCCATGTTGGAGAAGGGGTTCGCCGATCGCATCTACGAGGCGGCCGGCCCCTATGGCAGGACGTTCATGCGTGTGAGCCTGGGTGTCGCCTATCGCAAGCTCGGACGACTGGACGATGCGGTTGCTGTCGGACGCAAGGCGGTCGAGCAGGCCGCTGAAGAATACGGACACCAGACCGAAGCCCTGTACGAGCTCGCCGAAACGTTGCGGCATGCCGGTGATCAGGCCGGGGCCGAAGCGCATTTCAAGCGAACCGCCGAGGCGGCGGAGCGTCTGGGCATGCCTCACTACCGGAAACGGGCCGCCGCGGCCCTTGCAGATCGGCGTAAGGATTGGCACGCAGCATGAAAATCTCAGCTGGCACTCCCGATGCAATGCCGCCGGGGCTCCGCAGCCTCTCCTATGGGATCTTCTGTTGGGCCAATCGCCATCCGGGGGCATTGCGCGCCCTTGGTGCCGTGCTTCGGCTTTGGCCGTTCGCGGGCGGCTGGTTCGGCATGGCGGCGCGCGCCAGTGCGGTCAAGGGTGTGCTGACCAGGCCGCAGAGTTTCTCGAACTCTGCCCATGCGGCCAATCTGGCCGCCGGCGATTACATGATTGGCATGGATCCGGGTCCGACCTACCACGACGACAGGCGTCTGCTGGATGCCCGGCTGGCTTTGCTGGCTGCAAGCCTGCCGGCCGCGGCCGATCAGGAGGTTCAGCGACGCGTCCAGCAGCTTGGGCAGCTCGGGACGAACAAGTCGTTCGACCTCATTGACGACTACCTGATGTGGATCGTGTTTCGAGCGATGGATCCGCTGTTCGGGGCGGCAACGGGCAAGGTGGTGGCGGGCGCGCATGGCAACGTCAACGACCCCGGGCTCCAACGGCAATATCTCCTGGAAATCAGGTATGTCGCAGGCCAGCTCCTTGCCGGAAGCACTGCGACGCTGAGGGTCCAGCGACGGGCAGAGCTCTGCTCGGATGCGTTGCGTGCACGTATCGCCGCCGTGGGCCGCGACATCGAACAGGCTTGGGGTGTCCAGAGTTCTGCCAGCGCCATCACGCGGAATGCCGCCGGTCTTGCCTGGATTTCGCATCCGGTCACGGTGCAGTCGGGGGCGCTGGCCGTGCAGGAGTTGCTCAGGCGCTCCAAGGTTCACCGGACCCTGCGGGCGGAAGCCCAGCGGCTCGGGCCGGCCGGCGTTTGGCAGGACGTCAAGTTCCGCGATCTGGTGCGCGAGCACATGCTCGAGCTCATGCGCTTTCGGCCGATCTTTCCGCTGCTCGCGCGCGACGTGCCGCGCGATACGGAATTCGAGACCGGCGCGCGGCACAATGCGCCGTGCTCCGCCGGCGGCAAGATGGCGATCTGGTCGATCGCCGCCCTGTTCGATTCCAAGGTGGTCAAAAAGAGCGGTCAGTTCTGTCCCGCCCGCAATTGGGGGCCGCACCAGGATTTGCGCTGGCTGATGTTCGGATACGGCACCCGCCAATGTCCCGCCAAGGATTACGCGGTCGAGATCCTGACCAGCGCGCTGATCGGTCTGCTGATCCTGCCCGAGCTGCGACTGACGCGGGGCGAGGGCAAGGCCATCGCCTACGACGGCCCACTGATGTCCCGCATGCGCGTGAACTTCGTCTGACGGATCGGGGGGAGGACAGTCCATGCTCGAAATGGTCCGGCAGCAGATGATCTGCATCATTGCGCCAGGCTGGCGCGGCGCGGTGGATTTTTCGGACTCGGGAGACATGCAGTCCGCGCTGAATGCACTTCTTCAGGATGTTGCGGTCATTCAGTTCGCGTCCATCGCGCTGTTGCCGGCGCGCACGGACGCAGAGGAGCAGGCGCCGTCGCTGATGCTCGAGCTTGCCGTCGAGGAAGGCATCGATCCCAAGGACATGCTGTACAGGCTGGTCCATCATCCCAGCGGCGCGATGTGGTCGCTCTTCAACTCCTACTGGCCCGGCGGCGGGCCTCCGCTGGTGAGCGCGCGCAACGGGCAATTGTTCGACAAGCTGGTCGGGTGGCTCAGTCTCGCCGATGGCGGCTTCGTCGGTCCTCGCGACAGAACGGCCCGGCAGATCAGGAAGGAGCGCGATCTCCTGATATGGACCCGGGACGAGGGACGCAAATTGAGAGCCATGTACGGCGATGATCGTGCATCGTTCGCGCTTGCGCTGGCGCAGCGGGCATTTCAGGACCCGCGCTTCGACTGGGCGATGCAGCCTGCACCGCGGTCCTATTGGCGCGGGAAGGGTGCGAGCCTCTCCGCAAAAGTAGGCTATGGGCTCGTGGTCTTCGGCTTGTGGCTGGCCCTGGTCTGGCTCCTGGGCGCACTGCCGAGCGGGTTGTTCCGCGCCATCACCTGGTTCGTCGGCGCATCCTATCCCCCGGTACAGTCCGTGGTGGACGTCATCAGCAGTGTGAGCATGTGGATCGTGTGGGCGAGCATCAGGGCACTGCTCGCCTTTGTCGGGCTCCTGTTCCTGGGATGGCTGCTCCTGGTCGCGCTGCCGGCGCTGTTCGCGCCCTGGCGGCGCTGGGTGGACAGCGTCCGCCGCGAGCTCGAACGGCCGACCGAGACGTGGTCGTCATTCTCCACCCGTGTTGTCGGCTGGATCGTGGTCGTGCCGTTGCTCCTCGCCATTTTGGTGTGCGCGGTGGTCTTCGTCTTCTATCCGAAGCCGATCATGGAAGGGATCGAGGCTTTGACTGCGCGGGTTCCGGGGTGGGAGCTCGCCCTCTTCGGCGTGCTCGCGATCGCGGCGCTGCTCTGCATCGGGACCTTTTTCTCCTGGATCAATCGCCGGTTTGCGACCTTGAGCAAGTGGTTCTTTCATCCCTACGAAGACGATGTCGCCCGGGCCCAGCAGGTTCATCCGTCAATCGACCAGTGCGAAGCGCTGTTGGCCGGTGGGACCGCGCACATGGTCAGCCTGACCGATATCCGCAGCCCGAACGGCTGGAGCGCCTGGTGGATCCGCGTGTCCCTGCGCGTCGTGACGTTCTTTGGGCGGGTGTTCTTCACCGAGGGGCGGCTCGGTGATGCACCGGGTATCCATTTTGGCCACTGGCACATTATCGAAGACGGTCGGCGCTTTCTATTCTGCTCGAACTATGACGGCAATTTCGGCGGTTACCTCGACGATTTCATCAACGGCGCGACGATCGGGACCACGTTGGCCTGGCGATGGACGACGCTGAGGCCGCGAGGATCGGCGGCGGTCGGGCAACCGGACATCAAGGCGCCGCGCGATTTTCCGCCGACGCGTTTCGTGCTTTTTCGCGGTGTGAAGTGCGAGTTGAAATTCAAGTCCTACGCCCGCGACAGCATGCTTCCGCACATGTATCGCTTCGACGCGTGCAACGCGACGATCGAGGAGATCGACCTCGCGACCGGGCTGCGCGACGCCCTGTTCGGCGAGCGCAACGACAGGAACGACGACTTCATCATGAGGGCGATCGAAACATGAAGGCCTCGCATCTCTCCGAACAGCTCGCGGACATTCAGGGAATGCTCGGAAGCGGCTATGGCTGGTTGAAGACCAGCCGCTTCTGGCTGCTGACGATCAAGGAGGGCCGCGAGGACGATGCCCGGGCATGGCTCGCGGAGCTCGTCGACAAGAAACTGGTCGTCAGTGCCGCCGATGTCAGGAAATCGAGGAAGCACCCCGTCGACGATGCCGTCGCGATCGCTTTCAGCTATTTGGGACTGGCAAAGCTCGGATGCGAGGAGACCGCTGCGCATCCGTTCCCATCCCCGTTCAGCAGCGGCATGGGCTGCGACCTGCGCGCGTTGCTGTTGAGGGACAGCCCGCGGGATTGGCGCTGGTCCGATGTTGAAAGCGGTGCCGGCGGCCCCGTGCATGTCCTGGTGGCCGAATGGAGAAAGCGACGGAGCGCTGCCGAGATGGCGAGCGCGCCGGAGAAGTCAGCCGAACTGGATCCTGATCCTGACGTGTTCGATGTCGTCAGGATCGACAACGATCCCTGCGCCTTCCAGCAAAAGGAGGGCGACAAGGAAGAGAGATTGTACGAGTCCTTTGGCTTTCGCGATGGCCTCGCGCAACCCGTGATCAGCGAACTCAGGGAAGAGCGCGGCGCCGAACGCAGGCAGGTCAGGGACGATGCCGGCATCCTGTATGAGGATCGCGTCGTCGCTCCGGGCGAATTCATCCTGGGCTATCGCAACGAATATGACGAGCTGACCTATTGCCCCAACGTCAAGCGATGGCCGGGCGACGCCACCTATACGAGCGGCCGCTTCGCGCTGAACGGGACCTATCTCGCGGTTCGCCAGATCGAGCAGGATGTCGACGCGTTCGCGAAATTTGAAGCGGTATACGGCCAGGCTGTCTGCGAGAAGATGATGGGCCGTCGAAGGAATGGAAAGCCATTGTCGTGGCAAGGCAGTCCCGGCGTTCCGATTTCGGATTCGGAAGCCGATGCATTTCGCTTTCGTGTCGACGACGCGAACGGCTTTGGCTGTCCGAAAGGCGCCCATATCCGCCGGGTCAATCCGAGGGATACGCTGGGCATCGACGTGCAAGCGAGCATCAAGTCGGTCAAGCTGCACCGGCTGCTGCGCCGGGGGCGACCGTATCGCGAGGAGGTTGCGAACGATAAGCCGCGCAAGGGCATCTTCTTCATCGCGTGCAACGCCGATCTCGAGCGGCAGTTCGAGTTCATCTACCAGCGCTGGTTGCGAAATCCCCGGTTCGTCTGCCTCAACGACCAGGACGACCCTCTCGTCGGCAAGCCCGCTGCCACCAGGAGCTTCTCCATGCCGGGATTGGCAAGCGGCGAGGAAGTGTCCCTGGCTGCTTTTACGCAGACGCTGGGGGGAGGCTATTTCTTCCTTCCCGGGATCTCTGCGCTCAAATTCATCCTCGGGCGCGAGGGCAGTTCGAAGGCGGTCGGCCCAGAGGCCGTCGTAGCCTTGGCGCGCTGAAAGCCGGCGCGAGGCCGGACGGGGCAATCGTGAGGGTCAATCCTGCGGCTCGGACGCCGCGTCGCCCTGTGCGTCGACGCGCAGCCAGCCCGAGGGCGCGAGGCGCTGCTGCGGCAGGAAGCGGGCCTTGTAGTCCATCTTCTTCGAGCCCTCGATCCAGTAGCCGAGATAGACGTAAGGCAACCCTTGCCGGCGGGCACGGGCGATGTGGTCGAGGATCATGAAGGTGCCCATCGAGCGGCTGACCTGGCCCGGCTCGAAGAACGAATAGACCATCGACAGTCCGTCGCTGAGCACATCGGTGAGCGCGACCGCGATCAGCTCCTCGCCGCGGCCGGTGATGCCGCTGTCGGGGCCACGCTTGCGGTATTCGATGATGCGGGTCTCGACATGGCTGTCCTCGACCATCATGGCGTAGTCGAGCACGGTCATGTCGGCCATGCCGCCATGGCGATGGCGCGCGTCGAGATAGGCGCGGAACACCGAATATTGCTCGGAGGTGGGCACCGCGCTGCGCTGCTCGCCGATGATGTCGGCATTGCGCGCCATCACCTTGCGGAAGTTGCGGGAGGGGCGGAACTCGTTGGCGACGACCCGGACCGAGACGCAGGCGCGGCACTGGTCGCAGGCCGGGCGATAGGCGATCGACTGGCTGCGGCGGAAGCCGCCATGGGTCAGGAGGTCGTTGAGGTCACCGGCACGCTCCCCCACGAGGTGCGTGAACACCTTGCGCTCATGCCGACCCGGCAGATACGGGCAGGGGGACGGCGCCGTAAGGTAAAATTGGGGGGTGTCGCGCGAGTGCTGGGTCAAGGGACGTCGTGGGCCTCCGAAGTGAGTATCAGCATCGCGCTACGGAAGCCCCCGGTCAATTGGTCAGCTTGGCAGGTCAGATCAGCAGTCAGCTTAGTGGACTCCGGTTAGTAGGACGTTGATCACCACGTCCTTGCCGTCTGCGGCACCGGCGCGCGGACGGAATTGTTGATCACGACCGTTCCCAGCACGAAATCCTGCAGCAGGCGCCGGCGGCCGTTGAACAGGCCGAGCAGCACCACGAAGGGCGACAGGAACGAGACCGTCACCCAGAACAGCACGGCATGGGTGGCGCCGAGCACGAAATAGCCGGGTGCGCCGTACCAGGTGCGCAGCTCCAGATCCATCAGGCGCATGCCGATCGTCGCGGAGGAGGGGCCACCGATGCAGGCGCCGTAATAGACGATGGCCCAGATCACGGAGGCCGGCCAGGCCAGCCAGAACAGCGCCCAGCCGATGCCGAGCGTGACCACGCCGAACACTGCGATGAAGAGGTAGCCGAGGATCACCGGCACCGAGATCACGACCATGTCGATCAGGAAGGCGAACACGCGCCGCGTCGCAACGCCGCGGAACAACTCCGGGTGCAGATAGGGGTCGTAGGCGTGCGGCTGCGCCCCGCCGTCATTGCGCCAGGCGCCTGAATTGCCCGTCTCGTACGACATGTCCGTCCTCCCAAGGGGGAAACAGAGGGGAAAAACCCTCGAGGCAGGACATGGGAACAGGCTTTCCCCCTGCCAAGGGCGCAGGCGCATTAACAAGCCGAAATATTCCGGCGATTCGGGGGCGGGGGAGGACGCGATGTTGGTGCCGCAAACACCGGTGTCGTCCCGGACAAGCGAAGCGCAGATCCGGGATCCATAACCACAGGGAGGAGTTTGGCGAAGACCGTTAGTTGATTTCGCCGGTACGAATACCGCGGATCACAGTTAGATCACGCGGTATGGGTCCCTGCGTACGCAGGGACGACAGTGAAGGTGCCCCGCCAGCTTACCCCTGCGACCGCAGCTTCTCCGCCGCCTTCGGCGCAAAATAGCTCAGCACGCCGTCGGCGCCGGCGCGCTTGAAGGCGAGCAGGCTTTCCATCATGGCGCGCTCGCCGTCGAGCCAGCCGTTGTTCGCGGCGGCCGCGATCATCGCGTATTCGCCCGAGACCTGGTAGGCGAAGGTCGGCATCGCGAACGTATCCTTCACGCGGCGGACCACGTCGAGATAGGGCATGCCGGGCTTCACCATCACCATGTCGGCGCCCTCGGTGATGTCGAGCTCGACCTCGCGCAGCGCCTCGTCGGTATTGGCGCTGTCCATCTGATAGGTGCGCTTGTCGCCGGTCAGCGTCTTGGCCGAACCGATGGCGTCGCGGAACGGGCCGTAGAAGGCGGAGGCGTATTTGGCCGCATAGGCCATGATCTGCACGTCGAGCAGGCCGGTGCGGTCCAGACCTTCGCGGATCGCGGCGACGCGGCCGTCCATCATGTCGGAGGGCGCGATGATGTCGCAGCCGGCTTCGGCCTGCACCAGCGCCTGACGCACCAGCACGGCGACCGTCTCGTCGTTCAAGATCCTGCCGTCCGAGATCAGGCCGTCATGACCGTGGCTGGTGAAGGGATCGAGCGCGACGTCGCAGAGGATGCCGATCTCCGGAAACTCCTTCTTGATCGCGCGCACCGCCTGGCAGACCAGATTGTTCGGATTGGTGGCTTCCGAGCCTTCCTCGTCGCGCAAGGACGGCTCGGTGTAGGGAAACAGCGCGAGGCAGGGAATGGTGAGCTTCATGGCGCGCTCGGCCTCGCGCACGGCCTGGTCGACACTGAGGCGCTCGACGCCGGGCATCGAGGCGACCTGCTCGCGCTTGTTGTCGCCGTCGATCAGGAACAGCGGCCAGATCAGATCGTCGGTGGTGAGCACGTTCTCGCGCACCATCCGCCGGGCCCATTCGGCCTTGCGATTGCGGCGCGGGCGGACGGTCAGATCGAGGGCATGGGGCACCGCCGCTCCCTCACGGCGCGAAACCTCGCGCAGTTCGATCGGACGTCCGTATTTGATCGCCATCACTCTTCCTCCGGCTGGAATTATTCTTATACCAGCTCGCATGGTTCCCGTCACCGCGGCTTGACCTGCCGCAACGTGATGGCAGCCGATTGATTTTGCGGGCCGAAGCAGCCAGAAGGGGCCATGTCCGAGATCTCCACCCGCGATGCGGCCCGTGACGGCAGCCCCAGGGACGCCGTCAGAGACAGCGCCAGAGACAGTGCGATGTCGGTGGCCGCGATCTCGTCGGAGCGCCCGGAATCCGACGACAATGTCTGGACGCGCCGCCTCGTGCTGTTCCTGCGGGTGATGGCACTGCTCTCGATCCTGAAGGGGCTCTATCACTGGGCGCAGGTGACGGGCTTCGTCGGCGGCGAGGACGAGGCGTTCGAGAACCAGTCGATGGCCTGGCAGGCCGCGACCGTCTACTTCGCGGTGATCGAGCTCGTCGCCGCGGTCGGCCTGTGGCTGGCGACGCCCTGGGGCGCCGTGGTGTGGCTCACGACCGTGGTCTCGATGGCGGTGATCGAGCTGATGTTCCCGGGAATCTACGGCGGCAGCCTGATCGTCGTCGGCGTCGAAGCCTTCATGCTCGCAGCCTATCTCGCGCTCGCCTGGATGGCCGCGCGCGAGCGGCCGCCGTAGCCGACACCTTCGATACATAGATACTCTCGTGCCCCGGACGCAGCGCAGCGCTACGTCAGCGGTGCGCTGCAGAGCCGGGGCCCATTTCACCGCGATCTCGTCTGCCGCTTTCTGGGTCCCGGCTCTGCGCTCCGCTTGTCCGGGACACGAGAGTGGAGCTTGCGGAGTTGTGCCGGTTTGGTTGACCGCTGGTTGCCTAAAATTTGCGGTAAGTTTTCGTTGACCAGCCGGTTCCGCCACAGCCGTTACGCGCCCGTTTCGAAACGGAGCGGGCCTGTTCTGGAATGCGACAACCGGGGCGGACGGAGGGTGAACAGGACCTTGCGAAGGTCAACAGAGCGTTGCGAAAAGTGCTTGTGGCACAGGCTTAATCCGCAATTCACTGTCTTAAATTCATGATCTCTTTATTCTCTTATTTAAGCCGATCTTCAAACGAGCCCCTTAAGTTGCACCTATCAGACGGGACACAAGTTTCGTCGAATAAGTGTCGATAAAAACGACAACAGGGGAAGTGTCATGATGAAAGCCGTCGCAACTGCGGCAGATACCGCAGAGCGCGTCTCCGGCCAGCAGGGTTCGGTGCAGTCGCTCTATCTGGAAGCTTTGACTCTGGTGGAGCGGCTGCATCGCCGGCTCCTCGACGTGATCAAGGACGAATTCGATCGCCGCGGCCGCGCGGACATCAACTCGGTGCAGGCTCTCCTGCTCTACAACATCGGCGACAAGGAGCTGACCGCGGGCGAGCTGCGCACGCGCGGTTATTATCTCGGCTCCAACGTCTCCTACAATCTGAAGAAGCTCGTCGAGCTCGGCTTCCTCGATCATCAGCGCTCGCGCGTCGATCGCCGCTCGGTGCGCATCCGCCTGACCCCGCAGGGCCAGGAAGTTCGCCGCATCGTCGATGCGCTCTACCAGAAGCACGTCAAGACGGTGGAGCAGGTCGGCGGCATCTCGGGCGAGGAATTCTCGACCCTCAACAAGTCGCTGCACCGCCTCGAGCGGTTCTGGACCGACCAGATCCTGTATCGGCTCTGAGTTTCCAAGGGATAAGGCCAAGCCGGCCCGCAACAAGACCGGCAAGCCGCCCGAACGTGCCTCAACTTCCCCAGCGCGCCGGCCCGGAGTTGCCCCGGACCGGTGCGTTTTGCATTTTGCACATGCGAAGAAAATTTTGTGACCCGAGGAACAAGTTCCGGGCTTGGCGCTTATCTCCTTCGGATCGGAGACAGGGCGATGCTGGTCGAGCGCGGGCTGCAGGCGATGAACGTGGAACTCGTGAGCGAGGCCTACGCCATCGCCGCGAACTACCTTCGCCGGTCCGGCGCGATTGCCGATACGCTCGTGACCGACGAACGCCTGCTCGGGATCATCATCAAGCTGCTCCAGCAGGGCGAATTCAACAAGATCAGGCTCGCCAACAAGGCGATCGCCCGGTTCCAGGCGCAGGCCGAGGCCCGCGCGGTTGCCTGATCAAGACTCCCGAAACTTGGAAGAACCAGAGGGTGCCATGGAAGCCGCCATCGACCGCATCATGCAGACCTATGACCTGCTCGCCAACCGCACCGCCGCGGCCAGCGAGGAGGCACGGGCCAAGGTCACGAACTACCTCACCACCCTGATGGAAGCGGGCGAGAAGGACCCGCACAGGTTGACGGTCTGCGGCCTGACCTATCTGCGTCAGCTCGACGGCAGCGTGGACCCTGTGAAGGCGGGGTATACCGGGCTGTGATGGGACGCCTGTTGCAGCCGGCATGAGGAGTTAGGTCCAAAGCGGTCCTATACCGAATGGGAGGCGGAGGGGCGTTTCTCTCGAACCGGCCCAATCGCCGAAAATCTCCCCCTCCACCATATCTTGCATAAATATCAGGCCCGACCCGCAAACCCTTGGCCTGTTGCGGGCGATGTGGTAGATCGCGCGTGCTTCCGATCGCCACACCAGACCCGCCCGTAGCCCGCCAAAAGGCTGCGGCGGTGGAGATATTCGCAAGATGACCTCAGCCAAGAACTCTACAGCGTCCGCCTCCGCGCCCGATTCGTTTTTCACTGCCTCGCTCGAGCAGGCCGACCCGGAAATCGCAGCCGCCATCAAGGGTGAGCTCGGCCGGCAGCGCCATGAGGTCGAGCTGATTGCCTCCGAGAACATCGTCAGCCGGGCCGTGCTGGAAGCGCAGGGTTCGGTGATGACCAACAAGTATGCAGAGGGTTATCCGGGCGCGCGCTACTATGGCGGTTGTGAGTGGGTCGACGTCGCCGAGAACCTCGCGATCGACCGCGCCAAGAAGCTGTTCGGCGCCAAATTCGCCAACGTGCAGCCGAACTCCGGCAGCCAGATGAACCAGGCGGTGTTCCTGGCGCTGCTGCAGCCCGGCGACACCTTCATGGGCCTCGACCTTGCGGCCGGCGGCCATCTCACCCACGGCTCGCCCGTCAACATGAGCGGCAAGTGGTTCAAGGCCGCGCACTACACCGTGCGCCGCGAGGACCAGATCATCGACATGGACGCGGTCGCCAAGCAGGCCGAAGAGGTCAAGCCGAAGCTGATCGTCGCGGGCGGCTCGGCCTATTCGCGTGCCTGGGACTTCAAGCGCTTCCGCGAGATCGCGGACAGCGTCGGCGCGTATCTGCTGGTCGACATGGCGCACTTCGCGGGCCTCGTCGCCGGCGGCGTGCATGCCTCGCCGGTGCCGCATGCCCACATCACCACGACGACGACGCACAAATCGCTGCGCGGTCCGCGCGGCGGCCTGATGCTGTGGAATGACGAGGCGCTGACCAAGAAGTTCAACTCGGCGATCTTCCCGGGGCTGCAGGGCGGCCCCCTGATGCATGTGATCGCGGCCAAGGCGGTCGCCTTCGGCGAGGCGCTGCGTCCGGACTTCAAGGTCTACGCCAAGAACGTCGTCGAGAACGCCAAGGCGCTGGCCGAGGCGATGAAGAGCCACGGCTTCGACATCGTCTCCGGCGGCACCGACAACCATCTGATGCTCGTCGACCTCAGGCCGAAGGGCCTGAAGGGCAACGCCTCGGAGAAGGCGCTGGTTCGCGCCGCCATCACCTGCAACAAGAACGGCATTCCGTTCGACCCCGAGTCGCCGTTCGTCACCTCCGGTATTCGTCTGGGCACGCCGGCGGCGACCACCCGCGGCTTCGGCGTCGCCGAATTCCAGCAGGTCGGCGGCATGATCGCGGAGGTCCTCAACGCGATCGCGCAGTCCTCCGACGGCAAGGCGCCGCTGGTCGAGGCCGCGATCAAGGAGCGGGTCAAGGCGCTCACCGATCGGTTCCCGATCTATCAGTAAGGCTGGGTTCAACGGATGCGCTGCCCGAACTGCAACAGTCTCGATACGCAGGTAAAGGACTCGCGTCCGACCGAGGACTCTTCCGTGATCCGCAGGCGGCGCGTGTGCGTCGCCTGCAATTTCCGCTTCACCACCTTCGAGCGCGTGCAGCTGCGCGAGCTCACCGTGATCAAGCGCAACGGCCGCCGGGTGCCGTTCGACCGCGACAAGCTGATGCGCTCGGTGCAGATCTCTTTGCGCAAGCGGCAGGTCGAGCCGGAGCGGGTGGAGAAGATGGTCTCCACCATCGTGCGCGAGCTCGAGACCGGAGGCGAGGCCGAGATCTCCTCCGAGGTGATCGGCGAGACCGTGATGGAGCATCTGCGCACGCTCGACGACGTCGCCTATGTGCGTTTCGCCTCGGTCTACCGTAATTTCCGCGAGGCCAAGGATTTCGCGGACGTGCTCGGCGAGCTCTCCGGTGAGGAGGAAGCGCGGCTCGCCGCGATCCGCAAATGATCTTCCGTATCCTGGAGGATCAGTTCGCGCAGAAGGCCCGCGAGGCCAAGGACGCCGATCGCCGTTTCATGGAGCTTGCGCTGGCGCTCGGACGCCGCGGGCAGGGGCGAACCTGGCCGAACCCGGCGGTCGGTGCCGTCGTCGTCAAGGACGGTGTCATCGTCGGCCGCGGCTGGACCCAGACAGGTGGACGTCCGCATGCCGAACCCGAAGCCCTGCGGCGGGCAGGTCAAGCCGCACGCGGCGCCACGCTCTACGTCACGCTCGAACCTTGCTCGCATTTCGGCAAGTCGCCGCCTTGCGCCGACGCCGTGATCGCGGCCGGCATCAAGCGGGTGGTGGCGGCGATCGAGGATCCCAATCCGGAGGTCGCGGGGCAGGGCCATGCGCGCCTGCGCGCTGCCGGCATCACAGTGGATTTGGGCCTGTGCGCGGCGGAAGCCGCATTCGACCATGCCGGGCATTTCCGTCGCATCCGGGACAAGCGCCCGCATGTGATCCTGAAGCTGGCGGTCTCGCCCGACGGCAAGATCGGCGCCGCCGGCGGCAAGCCGGTCGCGATCACGGGGGAGGCGGCGCGCAGTCGCGTGCATCTGCTGCGCGCGCAGAGCGATGCGATCCTGGTCGGTATCGGAACGGTGCTGGCGGACGATCCGCTTCTCACCTGCCGCCTGCCGGGCATGGCGGCGCGCTCGCCGGTGCGCGTGGTGCTCGACCAGAGCCTGCGCATTCCCGGGGGAAGCAAGCTCATAGGCTCCGCGCGCGAGACGCCGCTCTGGGTGCTGGGCTCCGAGCTTGCGGAAGCCGCGGCGGCAACACGTCTCGGTGCGACCGGCGCGCAGGTGATCCGCATCCCGCCGGCAATTGCCTCCGGGCTCGATTTGCCGGCCGTGCTGCATGCGCTGGCCGGGAAGGGGATCACCCGCCTGATGGTCGAGGGCGGCAGCCGGGTTGCGTCCTCGTTCGTCGCGGCCGACCTCGCCGACGAGATCTGGCTGTTCCGCGGCGCGGAAGCGGTCGGCAGTGGCGGCGTCGATGCGCTCGATGCATTGCCCCTGTCGAAAATCACGCAGTCGCAGGCCTACAAGGTTCATGCTAGCGAAACATTCGACAAGGATACTCTCACCATCTACGAGCGCGCGTAATGTTCACCGGCATTGTCACCGATATCGGCGAGATCGTCAGCTTCACGCCTGTGGCGCAAGGGCAATTGCACCGGCTGCGCATCGCTTGCCGCTATGATCAGACCACCATCGCCGACGGCGCCTCGATCGCCAGCAACGGCGTCTGCCTGACCGTGGTTGCCTCCGGCGTCGCAGGCGGCAAAACCTGGTATGACGTCGATGCAGCGGCCGAGACGCTGGCGCTGACCACGGCAAAGCACTGGAAGCTCGGAACGAAGCTCAACCTCGAGCGCGCGCTCAAGATCGGCGACGAGCTCGGCGGGCACATCGTCGCCGGTCATGCCGACGGTATTGCCACCCTCGTCAGCCGCGAGGATCTGCCTGACATGGCGCGGTTCGAGCTCTCGACCACGCGGGAGCTGGCGCGGTTCATCGCCACCAAGGGCTCGATCACGCTCGATGGCGTCTCGCTCACGGTCAATACGGTCAGGGACGTGACCTTTTCGGTGTTGATCATCCCGCACACGCTCTCGGTCACGACGATCGGCGGCTGGAAGGCGGGGGACGAGGTCAATATCGAGGTCGACCTGATGGCCCGCTACGCGGCGCGGCTGACGGAAATGGCAGTTTAAAACTTGGCTTACCCGCCTGCGGCGACTACATAACGCGCCAACCTCTAGAACGGATCTTAACGATGGCAGACGCGCGGCGCGCACCCCTGAAGGACCAGACCGACATTTCCGGCGCACGCGCGCTGATTGTCGAGGCGCGGTTCTATGACGATCTCCAGGACGCGCTTCTGGACGGCGCCGTGACCGAATTGAAGGCGGCGGGCCTGACCCATGACGTCATCACGGTTCCCGGCGCGCTGGAGATTCCGGCGGCGGTGGCCATCGCGATCGACGCGGCGGCGGCGAACGGCAAGCCCTATGACGCGGTAATCGCGCTCGGCTGCGTGATCCGCGGCGACACCATCCATTTCGAGATCGTGTCGCAGGAATCCTCGCGCGCGTTGATGGATCTTGCCGTGGCGCGAAAGCTGCCGCTCGGCAACGGCATCCTCACCGTCAACAATGAGGCGCAGGCCTGGGCGCGGGCGCGCGCCAGCGAGCTCAACAAGGGCGGCGATGCCGCGCGTGCGGCGCTTGCGATGCTGCGCATCAAACGCCGCATGGCGCGGGCCTGAAGCCATGGCTGATCCCACCAAGAAGCCGGCAGGGCTTAACGAGAAGAAGGCAAACCGGCGCGGTGCCGCGCGGCTCGCGGCCGTCCAGGCGCTGTATCAGATGGATATCGCCGGCGCCGGCATCAACGACATCTTTGCCGAGTTCGAGAGCCATTGGCTGGGCAACGAGGTCGAGGGCGACACGTACCTGCCGGCGGAAGCGGCGTTCTTCCGCGACGTCGTCTCGGGCGTCGTGCGCGACCAGAAGAAGCTCGATCCCCTGATCGACGAGGCGCTGTCGAAGGGCTGGCCGTTGAAGCGGATCGAAGCGATCCTGCGCGCGGTGCTGCGGGCAGGGGCCTATGAGCTGGAGCACCGCAAGGACGTGCCGGGCCGCGTCGTCATCTCCGAATATGTCGACGTCGCCAACGCCTTCGTCGACCGCGAGGAGACCGGCATGGTCAACGCCGTGCTCGACCAGATCGGCCGCCAGTTTCGCGGCGACGAGTTCGGGCGGGGGTAGACCTACACTCCGCTGTCATCACCCGCGAAAGCGGGTGATCCAGTACGCCGCGGCAGCGGTTATTGATATCAGAGGTCTCGGCGTACTGGATCGCCCGGTCCCGTCTACGCCAAGGCTTCGACGAGGCCTACAGTCCCAGGCGCGCCGAAGCTTTAGCGAAGGCGGCAAGCCGGGCGATGACAGTGGAGTTTGGGGCTAGTGCCGATGACGAACGCACCGGAAGCCTCCCCCGAAGACGCCCTCATCGCGCGCTATTTCAAGCCGCTGGCGACCGATCCCGGCGCGTTCGGGCTGGTCGATGACGCGGCGGTGCTGTCGTCGTCGGGCGACGACATTGTCGTCACCACCGACGCCGTGGTCGAGGGCGTGCACTATCTTGCCACCGATCCCCCTGACACCATCGCGCGCAAGGCGCTGCGGGTGAACCTGTCCGATCTCGCCGCCAAGGGCGCGGTGCCGGCCGGATTCGTGCTGACGCTGGCGCTGCGCAGCAGGGAGGATGCCTGGCTGCGGCCCTTTGCGGACGCGCTGGGCGAGGACTCGAGAGAATTCGCCTGTCCGCTGCTCGGGGGCGACACGGTCTCGACGCCGGGCCCGCAGATGATCTCGATCACCGCCTTTGGCCGGGTGCCGCAGGGGCGGATGGTCGGCCGTACCGGCGCAAGGCCAGGCGATCGCATCCTGGTGACCGGCACGATCGGCGACGCTGCGCTCGGCCTCAACGTGCTCACGGGCGGTGCCGCCGCGGCAGCGCTCGCGACCGATCCCGCTGCAAGGGAAGCCCTGGTCTCACGCTATCGCGTGCCGCAGCCGCGCAACGTGCTGGCGCAAGCCGTGCGCGATCATGGGACCGCAGCGATGGACGTCTCCGACGGGCTCGCCGGCGATCTGACCAAGCTCTGCGCAGCGTCCGGGGTCTCGGCCACGGTCGACGTGGCGAGCCTGCCGCTCTCGGCCGCGGCCGCAAGCCTGGTCGCCCGCAAGGTCGTTGGCGTCGAGACGCTGCTTGCGGGGGGCGACGATTACGAGGTGCTGTGCACCGTCCCGCCGGCGCAGGGCGATGCGCTGATTGCCGCGGGGCGGGCGGCCGGCCTTGCCATCACCGCGATCGGCACGATTGTCGCGGGCAAGCAGGGGCCGCGCTTCCTGGACGGGCAGGGCCAGGAATTGGTCTTGAGGCGGCTATCCTACAGCCACTTCTAGGAATTGCTCCAAACCGGCATCTTAGTTCTCAGCACTTGGCCTAAATACCTGCCGAGATCGGCGTTTTCGGCGTTATCCGGCGTTGCACCCTCAATTTGATTTTGGCAAGCTTGCGACCGACTAAGGCCGCCTCTTTTGGGCAAGGGGCGGCTTTGTTCGAAATCAAGGCGCCGCACCGCTCGACGGACAACAAAAGGCGCCGGGGGTACATCAAGGATCTGAGGCAAAAATCACATGACAGCATTATGGTTGATTGTGCTCTGCGGAGTGCTTTCCGTCGTCTACGCGATTTGGGCGACGTCTTCGGTGTTAAGCGCGGATGCGGGGTCGCCGCGCATGCAGGAGATCGCGGGAGCGGTCGCTGAGGGTGCACAGGCGTATCTGCGGCGCCAGTACACGACGATCGGCATCGTCGGCGTGGTCATCTTCCTCTTGCTCGTCTATTTCCTCGGTATCTACGTCGCCATCGGCTTTCTGATCGGCGCCGTCCTGTCGGGGGCGGCCGGCTTCATCGGCATGAACGTCTCGGTCCGCGCCAATGTGCGCACCGCGCAAGCCGCGACGACGTCGCTCGCCGGCGGCCTGGAGCTCGCCTTCAAGGCCGGCGCGATCACCGGCATGCTGGTGGCAGGTCTCGCACTGCTCGGCGTGACGCTCTACTTCGGCTTCCTGGTGCATTCGCTGAAGCTTGCGCCTGACAGCCGTACCGTCATCGACGCCATGGTGGCGCTCGGCTTCGGCGCCTCGCTGATCTCGATCTTCGCCCGTCTCGGCGGCGGCATCTTCACCAAGGGTGCGGACGTCGGCGGCGACCTCGTCGGCAAGGTCGAAGCCGGCATCCCCGAGGACGATCCGCGCAACCCCGCCACCATCGCCGACAACGTCGGCGACAATGTCGGCGACTGCGCCGGCATGGCCGCCGACTTGTTCGAGACCTATGCGGTGACCGCGGTCGCCACAATGGTGCTGGCTGCGATCTTCTTCGCCAAGACGCCGATCCTCGCCAACATGATGACGCTGCCGCTCGCGATCGGCGGCATCTGCATCATCACCTCGATCATCGGCACCTTCTTCGTCAAGCTCGGGCCGAGCCAGTCGATCATGGGCGCGCTCTACAAGGGCCTGATCGCAACCGGCATCCTGTCGCTGATCGGCATCGCCGGCGTGATCTACAGCCTGATCGGCTTCGGCAAGCTCGACGGCGTCAACTATACCGGCATGGCGCTGTTCGAATGCGGCGTGGTCGGCCTCATCGTCACCGCGCTGATCATCTGGATCACCGAATACTACACCGGCACCGACTATCGTCCGGTGAAGTCGATCGCCCAGGCCTCGGTGACCGGCCACGGCACCAACGTGATCCAGGGCCTTGCCGTCTCGATGGAGGCGACCGCGCTGCCCGCGATCGTGATCATCGCCGGCATCCTGGTCACCTACAGCCTCGCCGGCCTGTTCGGCATCGCGATCGCGACCGCCACCATGCTGGCGCTGGCCGGCATGATCGTCGCGCTCGACGCCTTCGGCCCGGTGACGGACAACGCCGGCGGCATCGCCGAGATGGCGGGCCTGCCGAAGGAGGTGCGCAAGTCGACCGACGCGCTCGACGCGGTCGGCAACACCACCAAGGCGGTAACGAAGGGCTACGCGATCGGCTCCGCCGGTCTCGGTGCCCTCGTGCTGTTCGCGGCCTACAACGAAGACCTCAAGTTCTTCGTCGCGAACAAGACCCCGTACTTCGTCGGCGTCGCTCCGGACTTCTCGCTCAACAACCCCTACGTCGTGGTGGGCCTGCTGTTCGGCGGCCTGCTGCCGTACCTGTTCGGCGCGATGGGCATGACCGCGGTGGGGCGTGCCGCGGGCGCGATCGTCGAGGAGGTCCGGCGCCAGTTCCGCGAGAAGCCGGGCATCATGCAGGGCACCGACAAGCCGGATTACGGCAGGGCGGTCGACCTGCTCACAAAGGCGGCGATCAAGGAGATGATCATCCCCTCGCTGCTCCCGGTGCTGTCACCGATCGTCGTCTACTTCCTGATCTACGCGATCGCGGGCGGCGGCGCGGCCGGCAAGTCGGCGGCGTTCTCCGCCGTCGGTGCCATGCTGCTCGGCGTCATCGTGACGGGTCTGTTCGTCGCGATCTCCATGACCTCGGGCGGCGGCGCCTGGGACAACGCCAAGAAGTACATCGAGGACGGTCATTTCGGCGGCAAGGGCTCTGATGCCCACAAGTCCGCTGTAACAGGCGACACCGTCGGCGATCCCTACAAGGACACGGCGGGTCCCGCGGTGAACCCGATGATCAAGATCACCAACATCGTGGCCCTGCTGCTGCTGGCGATCCTGGCGCACTGAGCGGTGTGAACGAAACAAGACAAAACCCCGCGGCGCGAGCCGCGGGGTTTTTGTTTGATGGGTTGGATGCTCTCACCTCGTCATTGCGACGAGCTCTTGCGACGAAGCAATCCAGGGTCTTTCCGTCGAGGGATTCTGGATTGCTTCGCTGCGCTCGCAATGACGGGAGCGAGACCGACTGCACGTCCATCTGCAGCCCTTCCTTCTGGATGATGCCGGAATTACGCAATTACGGCGCAGTCCAGCACTCTCACCGCAATATCCCCGTCGCGTTTTCAGGCCCGCAGGTTTCTTGCCTATTGTGCTGCTTTCCAAAGCCGCAAGGGTCTGCCGCAACTGCTTGTGCACGTGCCGTTGAAGTCGGCTCGCCCGGTGCCGAGGATAGAGCGAGCGCGCGCCACGCCCATTCAGGGTCGGCTTGACACCTACAAACCTGCTGTTGACAATGGTTCGCACAGGTGCCGTCAGTCCGCGACGTTGGAAAAATCCCATGGCACTGCTCATTCGACCAGAAGAACTGCCGCGTTGGGTACCGGGAGAGTTGCTGCGCTGCAGTGCCGGTCAAGGCTGGAAGGGCGTTGAGCTGCGGACCTACCGCTATTGCGGTCTCGACGTCCCAGTGCCAGCGATGGCCGATTTCATGATCGTCTCCTACAAGCGCGGCAGCACCATGATGGAGCGGCGTTTCGAGGGACGCTGGACCCGGACCGAATGTCATCCGGGGGATGTTTCGCTATTGACCCGCTCGCAGGCCTCGCACTGGCACTGGACCGAGCAGATCGAGGTCTCGCATGTCTATCTCTCGGACGCCGTGGTTTCCCGCGTGGCCGCCGATGTCCTCGAGCGACCGATCGCTGCGGTGCGGCTGCACGATATATTGCGCACGCAAAGCCCGATCGTGACCGGGGCCGTCGAGGCCATATCTCGCGAAGCCAGCGGCAACGGCATCGGCGGTGCGTTATATGTCGACGCGTTGAGCACACAGCTCGTCGTCAATCTGCTTCGCAACTTTGCATCGGTCCAGTTTGTCGACAAGTCCGGAAGGGGCGAGCTGCCGCCGGCAATACGCAAGCGCATTGTCGACTACGTCGAAGCACGGATCGATCAGCCGCTCTCGCTCGAGGAACTCGCCGAAGTCGCCTCGATGGGCGTTTGGACTTTCGGGAAGCGCTTTCGCGCCTCGTTTCAGACCAGCCCCCACCAGTACGTCGTCGACCGTCGGCTCGAAAAAGCGCAGCAAATGCTGGCGCTTGGT
Organism: Bradyrhizobium sp. TM239; assembly: GCF_036247985.1. Taxonomy (NCBI): domain Bacteria; kingdom Pseudomonadati; phylum Pseudomonadota; class Alphaproteobacteria; order Hyphomicrobiales; family Nitrobacteraceae; genus Bradyrhizobium; species Bradyrhizobium sp. TM239. Next base: position 106,443 of record NZ_BTIR01000007.1, read on the forward strand.
CGCCTGCCGGTGAAGGCGATCGCGTCGGAATGCGGCTTCGCCGATCAGGCCCATTTAACGCGCGTCATGCGCGCACGGCTGGGGCGGACACCGGCCGCCCTGAGGGACGACAGCTCTCGCTAGCGCTCCTTCACCTGATCCTTCAACAAACTCACTGGTTCATTCAAGACGACGCTGCACGTCGCTTCTAACGTTCCTCCCCACGGCCGAATGGCCACTCGGTCGCTCAAGCGGCCGGTACAAAAAGAGGGGAAACGCTATGGGCACCTTGTTGGAGCCGACACATGCGTCGCGGGCGGATGCACCGACGACACGGTTGGACGCGCTGGTCATCGGCGCCGGGATCGCTGGTCTCTATCAGTTGTATCGCCTGCGCGAGATGGGACTGAACGTCCGCGCCTACGACACGGCATCGGGGGTGGGAGGCACCTGGTACTGGAATCGCTATCCGGGTGCGCGCTTCGACTCCCAGGTCGAGGTCTACCAGTATTGGTTCTCCGAAGATCTGTACAAGGCCTGGAAGCCGAGCGAACGATTTCCCGCGCAGCCGGAGACCGAACGCTGGCTGAACTTCGTCGCGGATCACCTCGATCTGAAGAAGGACATTCAATTCAACAGCCCCATCGCCTCGGCCCACTATCGCGAGAAGGACGGCCGCTGGACGGTAACGACGGACGCCGGCGAGAAGATCGACACGCAGTACGTCCTCGCCTGTTGCGGCATGCTGTCGGCCCCGCTCGTCGACCGCTTTCCCGGCCAGTCGACGTTCCGAGGTGAGATCCACCATACCGGACGATGGCCGAAGACCGGCGTCGATCTCGAAGGTAAGCGCGTCGCGGTGGTCGGCACCGGCGCGACCGGCATCCAGGTCATCCAGACCATCGCCCCCGACGTGGCCGAAATGAAGATCTTCGTGCGGACGCCGCAATACGTGGTGCCGATGAAGAATCCGCGATACAGCCAGGCCGAATGGGACGTCTGGGCCAGTCAATTCCACGACCTGAAGAAGCGCGTCCGTTCGACCTTCGCCGGCTTCCATTATGACTTCGAGAACCGTCCATGGGCGGAGCTGACGCCCGGAGAGCGCACGGAAGTGCTGGAAAAATTCTGGAAAGAAGGCTCGCTATCGATGTGGCTGGCGACCTTCCCGGAGATGTTCTTCGACGAATCGGTCAGCGCCGTCGTGTCCGATTTCGTAAGGGGCAAGATGCGTGAGCGCCTGCGCAACGATCCGAAACTGTGCAACCTCCTGATCCCCTCTGATTATGGCTTCGGCACGCACCGCGTGCCGCTCGAGAACGGCTATCTCGAGGTCTATCTGCAGAACAACGTCGAAGCAATCGACTGCCGGTCCACGCCGATCGAGCGCATCGTCCCCGAGGGCATCCAAACCTCCGACGGCAAGGTGCATGAGGTCGACGTCATTATCCTCGCGGTCGGCTTCGACGCCGGCTCCGGCGCGCTGAGCCGGATCGACTTCCGCGGCCGCGACGGCCGTTCGCTGAAAGAACAATGGAAGCAGGAGATTCGTACCGCGATGGGCCTCCAGGTCCATGGCTATCCGAACCTGTTTACGACCGGCGCGCCGCTCGCACCTTCGGCCGCACTCTGCAACATGACCACCTGTCTTCAGCAGCAAGTTGACTGGATCACCGACTGCATCGGCTACGCGCGGACGCGAGGCAAGAAAACGATCGAGGCCACCCGGGAGTTCGAGGACAATTGGGTGAAGCACCATGACGACACCGCTGCGGCGACGCTCGTGGTCAAAACCGACTCTTGGTACATGGGCTCCAACGTCGACGGCAAGCCGCGCCGGCTGCTGTCCTATATCGGGGGCGTCGGCAACTACAATCGACAATGCGACGAGCTGGCCGCCAGCGGCTATCCCGGCCTCGCGATGAACTGACTCCGGTCCGAAGGAAAATCCAAATGAGCAACAATCCCTATTACGGGCCTGATGGTCACGGCCCCTACGAGATGATCGACATCGGCGACCTGCCGCTCGAGGATGGCGGCACCATTCCCGGCTGCACGCTCGCCGTCGCCACACACGGCGCGCTCAACGCTGCGAAGGACAACGCCATTCTCGTTCCCACCTGGTATTCGGGCACGAGCAAGATCATGGAGCAGGCCTATATCGGCGCGGGCCGGGCGCTCGATCCTGCGAAATACTTCATCATCGTGGTCAACCAGATCGGCAGTGGATTGTCGACATCGCCGCACAACGCCGGTGGGGCGATGGCCGGACCAAATTTCCCAAAGGTCCGCATCGGCGACGACGTTCGCGCCCAGCATCGGCTGGTGACCGAAAACTTCGGGCTCAAGAGCCTGGCACTCGTGGTCGGGGGCTCGATGGGCGCGCAGCAGACCTACGAGTGGGCCGTGCGCTATCCGGATTTCGTCAAGCGCGCGGCGCCGATCGCCGGTACGGCGAAGAATACCGAGCACGACTTCCTCTTCGCGGAGACGCTGAATGAGGCAATCACGACCGATCCGGGCTTCCGCGAAGGGCGCTACGGTTCGCCGGCCGACGTCGCCGCGGGCCTCAAGCGACAGGCGAAGCTCTGGACCGTGATGGGTTGGAGCACCGACTTCTTCCGTGCCAACAGGCACAAGGCGCTGGGTTTCGAATCCGTGCAGGCCTTCGTCGACACCTTTATGACCGGTTACTTCGCGCCGATGGACCCGAACAATCTGCTGTCCATGGCGTGGAAGTGGCAGCGCGGCGACGTCAGTCGCAACGCCGACGGCGACCTTGCTGCTGCTCTCGGGCGTATCAAGGCGAAGACATTTGTGATGCCGATCAGTCACGACATGTTCTTCCCCCCGGCCGATTGCGAGGCGGAGCAACGGCTCATTCCGGGAAGCGAGTTCCGCCCGCTGGCCAGCATCGATGGGCACCTGGGTCTGTTCGGCACCGATCCGCAGATGCTCGCACAACTCGACGCTAACCTGCACGAGTTGCTCGCCACACGTGTAACCTGAACGACTACATTCCGACAACGAAGTCGTGGCCTCGGAAGCGGACTCATCGTTCGCCAGGACCAAGGGATTTCATCCCGTTTCCACCTGACGCGCCGTGCTTGTGTTGGCCGAATGCCGGGCGGGCCGATCACAAGACTGTTCGAGCGAGAGCACCGTAGTGCATGATCCGGAAAAGTGTGCAGCGGCTTTCCGAAGGGATCAAGCTCAATCAAAGAGCTGGAGCGCGATGACGATTCAATCGGAATTCATCGCGCTTCAGCAAGCGGGTTTCTGACGCGGTGCTCAATCGCTGCCCGTCCGGTGTTGTGGCCGTCGAGACGAAAGCGTCTACCCCCGCCGGTGCGGCGGCGGAGCTGGCAAGCGTTCTGCCAGCCAGCGGGCTTGCGGCGGTGCTGGTGTTTGTTTCGCCGCGTTACGATCCGCATCGGTTCGCGGCCGAAATGACAACCCGCTTCAGGGGCACGCCCGTCTTCGGTTGCACGACCGCTGGCGAGATTGCGTTCAACGGATGGGATGAAAACAGCGTTGTCGCGCTCGCCTTCAGCGCTGCCGACTTCGACGTGGCTGCTCTCCCCATCCTGGGACTCTCGGATTTTCGCATCGAAGACGATCGCACTATTGGCGCAGATATTCGGCATCGCGTCTTCCGACAAGGCGGCAATGCCGATGGCGAGCGCTGTTTCGGGCTGCTGCTCATCGATGGCATGTGCCAGCGGGAAGAGGTCGTATTGGCCGCGATTCATGCCTCGCTTGGTCATATTCCGCTGGTCGGCGGTTCGGCCGCAGATGGTCTGCGATTTGAGCGCAGCTGGGTCTACTTCGAGGGCCGCGCCCATACCGATGCGGCGGTGCTCCTTGTGTTCAAGACGTCGGTGCCGTTCCTCATCTTTTCTTGCGACACTTGCGAGCCTGGCACGGAAAAAATGGTAGTGACGGAGGCTGATCCAGATCGGCGAACTATCAGCGAATTGAATGCCGAGCCGGCAGCAGCCGAGTATTCACGCATGGCCGGCATCGCCGGCGGCGTACTCGATGTGACTGCGTTTGCATCCCATCCTGTACTCGTACGGATCGGCGATGCGTATTACGCACGCTCGGTACGCCGGGTCGATGCGGACGGCACGCTCCATTTTGCCTCCGCCATTGACCAAGGCCTCGTGTTTACGATGGCCACACTGCGTGACCCGGTCGACCCAACCAGTGATCTTTTCGCCCAGATCCAGGAAGAAATCGGGGAGGTCTCACTCTATATCGGATTCGAGTCCGTTCAGAGGCGTATGGGCCTCGAGCATCGATGCGACCGCGACATGTCGGAACTGTATCGGACCCATCGTGTGTTTGGGTGCAATACCTATGGTGAACTGTATGGTCCGATGCACATAAACGGGACGCTCACCGGTGTGGCGATCGGCACGCCCCGTGCGAAGTAGGTGGGCTACTACGAAGACCAGCTATCCGTGGACGAGTGTTGCGTGAGCGTCATTTTAAGTAGCCGGCCCCGGCCGCCAGAAATCGATCTCCGACCCGACCGTCAGCGCCACGCCACTGCTCCAGCCCGTAGCCCCTAGGATGGGTTGAGCCCTCGCGAAACCCATCCCTTCCCGATCACCGCTTGTCGCGAGCTCCTCGGAATGACGAAGACCGCGTCACTGCACGTCCATCTGCAGCCCTTCCTTCTGGATGATGCCGGCGAACTTCTTCGTCTCGGAATCCACGAAGGCGGCGAACTGCTCCGGCGTGCCGTAGTCGGCGCGGGCGCCCATGGCGGCGATTTGCTTCTTGATGTCGTCGCGCTCCAGCATCGCCTTGACCTGGAGATTGAGCGCGCTCAGCACCTCGGGCGAGACGCCCTTCGGCAGGAAGACCGAGAACCACGACGAGACGTCGAAATTCGCCAGCTCCGGCGCGCTCTCGCGCATGGTCGGCAGGTCTTTCGCGAGGTCGCTGCGCTCGGTGGTGGTGACGCAGAGGCCTGTGAGCGTGCCGTTCTGCACCTGCGGCAGGCTCGGATAGAGGTTGTCGAACAGGATCTGGATGTCGCCGGCCAGCGCGGCTTGAAGCGCGGGGCCCGCTCCGCGGAACGGGATGTGCGTCATCTTGAGGCCGGTGAGCTGGAGGAACCAGGCCCCGGTGAGGTGAGGGCTCTGGCCGACGCCGGAGGAGGCGTAGCTGAGCTTGTCCGGATTGGCCTTCAAGTACGCGATCAGCTCGGCGACCGACTTGATGCCGGTCTTCGGATGCGCCGACACGATGTTCGGGATCCGGATCATGTTGGAGACCGGCTGGAGCTGGTCGGGCTTGTAGGTGAGGTTCTTGAAGATGCTGTAGGCGATCGCGTTCGGACCGGGATTGCCGACCAGGATGGTGTGGCCGTCGGGCTTGGCACGAACCACCTCGGCGGTACCGATGGTGCCGCCGCCGCCCGAGCGATTTTCCACGACGGCCGACTGGCCCCAGGCGGTTTGCAGATGCGCGGCCAGGAGCCGGCCCATCACGTCGGTTGAGCCGCCCGCCGCGGCCGGCACGACGAGGCGGACCGTTTCGGTCGGCTTCCAGTCGGCAAGGCTCGATCGCGGCAGGATCGCCGCGGCCGAGAGACCAGCCACTCCGGTAAGCACGCGACGTCGGGACAAAGTCTTGGGCACGAATCCACTCCCTGCTTCTTTCTTTGCAGGGAGCGTAGGAAACCGCAGGTGCGACGGCAAGTCGCGCGCGACGATCAGTGCCGCGCGGACGGCGGCACGACGCCGCAGGCGAGAGCCATATACCTTCCGGCGGAATTGGAAGGCGTTCTGGATGTTTGTCTTGAAGCGTTTTCGTGATGCGAGCCGGTCCCCGGCTTCGCCCGAAAACGCTCCGGACTCAGTTGAAGCTGAGCAGCTTGAACAGCGGCGTGAGGTAGCTCATCTCCTGGCCCGACGTCGGCGTGGTGCGGCTGATGAAGTCGAAGATCTTGCCGTCCTGCAGGCCGTAATTCGCGAGGCGCCGCACGCGCCGGTTCTTGTCGAAATAGATCGCGATGACGCGCTGGTCGACCACCTTCTGGTTCATGAAGGCGACCATGCGCTCCGAGCGCTGCGAGATGTAGTAGAACACTTCGCCGTCGAGGGTCGCCACCGTGGAGGGCGTGCCCATCACGATCAGCACCTGGTCCTGGCTGGCGCCGATCGGAATCTGCTCCAGCGCGCCGGGCGGCAGGATGTAACCCTTCTGGAATTGCTCGCCGGTACAGCCCGTGAGCGCGGCGCCGACCAGGGCGACGGCGGCGAGCATGCGCAAGCCGCGCCAGCGTGCATGAAGGCCGCGCCGCTTGTCCGCGCGCAGGCTGATCTGGTTCGTTGTCGTCATAGCGGAACTGATTCCGTCCCCTTGCGTCGCGCGAGGCGCTGAAGTACCGGGCGGAGGCTCTGAATGCAACTCGCGCGCGCCCGCTTGCGGAAACCACAATGCTTTGGCCGTTCAATCACTTCAGGAAACCCCGGCTAACCCCGTCGGGCACCATTGAAGCCATCTATGGCATGATCGTGACGCAGGCGCGAGAACCCATATTTTACCGCGACTTGGGCGTGCCCGATACGGTTAACGGACGTTTCGACCTGTTGCTGCTGCATCTGTGGCTGCTGCTGCGGCGCCTGCGCACGGTCCAGGGCGCCACCGCAGGAGCCTCGGAGCTGTCGCAGGCGCTGTTCGACCGCTTCTGCGAGGACATGGACGACAATCTGCGCGAGATGGGGGTCGGCGACCAGACCGTGCCGAAGCGGATGCGGGCGTTCGGCGAGGCCTTTTACGGTCGTGTCCAGGCCTATGACCAGGCCGTGGAGGCCGGCGGCGAGGCCCTGGCAGAGGCGATCTGCAAGAATATCTTGAATGGGACCGGCCTGGACCAGGCGAAGCGGCTCGCGGCCTATGCCAGGGCCACCGAGGCCGATCTCGGCCGGGCCGACGAGACCGCGCTGCTGCGCGCCTCCTTCAGGTTTCCTCCAGCGCGTCCCGAGGGCGACACACCATGAGCCGACCAAATACCGAGCCAGATCCCTGGCGGGTCCCAATCATCGTCGCGCAAATTCCCGACACCGGCCTGCACCGCAAGCTCGAGGCCTCGGCCGCCGAGCGGCAGGCCATGGCGGAGGTCGCTGGCCTCCGTGAGGTCGTCTCCGCCCAGGCCGATTTCGACGTGGTGCCCAGGAGCGGCGGCCGGGTCCAGGTCACCGGCAGCGTCCGGGCCCGAATCGGCCAGACCTGCGTGGTCACGCTCGATCCGATCGAAAGCGAGATCGAGGAGGAGGTGGACCTGGTGTTCGCCCCCGAGGCCGAGGTTCGGAAGATGGCCGACCTGATCGAGGAGGGGCAGGACGACGCGGAGCCTCCCGAGGTGGTCGATCCGCCGGAGGCGATCGCCAATGGAATCATCGACCTCGGCCGGATTGCGACCGACGCACTGTTCCTGGCGATTGATCCTTATCCGCGCAAGGAAGGGGCTGTGTTCGAGGCCGAGGTCACCGCCGTCGATCCGGAGGACCATCCGTTTGCGGTCTTGAAGGCGCTCCAGGACAAGAAGCAGGATAAGAAGAAAGACAAATAGCCGGGCATTCCCGTAAGAACGCCTTGCCGAGCGGTGCGAGGTGCTTGCCGGGATGGTTTGAGAGGTTCTCTTATCTATCTGATTTTGATGTATTTCCCTTGAATTTTCGGGTTCGCGGCCAGATCGCCCCGGATGCAAAAGGCTGGGGGCAAGAGGTTGTTTCGGGGTAACAAAACGCTATTGTCGCGCCCCGGCCCGGGTGCGGCGTGGCGCTTGGCCGGTCGCCATGTCCGTGGCGAACCCATTTCGCGGCTCTGCTAGCTCAAGACCGCACCAGATCAGGTTTCCAGGACTTTTATGCCAAGCAAGGTTCGCATCGCGCTGGACGCCATGGGGGGCGACGCCGGCGCCGCCGTGGTCATTCCCGGTGCCGCCATCTCGCTTCAGAGGCATCGCGGGACCGAGTTCCTGCTGGTCGGGGACCGCGCCAGGATCGAGCCCGAGCTCGAGAAGCATCCGGCCCTCAAGGCCGCTTCGAGGATCATCCACACCGACGTGGCCGTCAGCGGATCGGACAAGCCGAGCCAGGCGCTGCGGCGCGGCCGCAAGACCTCCTCGATGTGGCTGGCCATCGACGCCGTGAAGAAGGGCGAGGCGGATGTCGCGGTCTCCGCCGGCAATACCGGCGCGCTGATGGCGATGTCCCGCTTCCACCTGCGCACGCTGAAGGGGATCGACCGGCCGGCAATCACGGGGGTTTGGCCGACCAAGCGCGGCGATTCCATCGTGCTCGACCTCGGCGCCACCATCGGCGGCGATGCCCACCACCTGGTGTCGCTCGCGGTGATGGGCGCGGCGATGGCGAGCGTGCTGTTCGACAAGAAGCGCCCCACGGTCGGGCTGCTCAATATCGGGGTCGAGGAGATCAAGGGGCACGAGGAGATCCGTGAAGCCGGTGAAATTCTGCGCGCCAGGAACCTGCCGGAACTCGATTATATCGGTTTCGTCGAGGGCGACGGCATCGGCAAAGGGCACGCCGACGTCATCGTGACCGAAGGTTACAGCGGCAATATCGCGCTCAAGGCCGCCGAGGGAACCGCGCGGCAGATGGCGGAATTGCTCCGCGAAGGGATGCAGCGGAGCTGGATGTCCAAGCTCGGCTACCTCTTCGCGCGCGACGCCTTTCAGGCGCTGCGCAACAAGATGGACCCGAACAAGTCCAACGGGGGCGTGTTCCTCGGGCTGAACGGACTGGTGGTCAAGAGCCATGGCGGAATCAGCGCCGAAGGCTTTGCCTCTGCGATCGATGTTGGCTATGAGATGGTTAAATTCGATCTCCTGAACAAGATCAATCAGATGCTCAACCGCGAGGGCGGTGCACTCAATTCCGTGCAGGCCGCGCAGGAGGCTGTTTCGTGACTCAAATTCGTTCGGTCGTGCTCGGCTGCGGCTCTTATCTGCCGGAGCAGGTGGTGACCAACGCCCAATTGGCGGCGCGTATCGACACCTCCGACGAGTGGATCGTGCAGCGCACCGGCATTCGCGAGCGGCACATCGCGGCCGAGGGCGAGTTCACCTCGCATCTGGCGATCAGGGCGGCGCAGGCCGCGCTCAGCGATGCCGGCATGGACGCGCAGTCGATCGACCTGATCATTCTGGCGACCTCGACGCCTGACAACACCTTCCCCGCGACGGCGGTTGCCGTGCAGCACGGGCTCGGCATCAACCACGGCGCGGCCTTCGACCTCCAGGCGGTATGCTCGGGCTTCGTGTTCGCGCTCGCCACCGCCGACAATTTCCTGCGCACCGGCGCCTTCAAGCGCGCGCTGGTGATTGGCGCCGAGACCTTCTCGCGCATCCTCGACTGGAACGACCGCGGCACCTGCGTGCTGTTCGGCGACGGCGCCGGCGCGGTCGTGCTCGAGGCGCAGGAACAGCCGGGCAAGGCCGCGACCGACCGCGGCATCGTCACCACGCATCTGCGTTCCGACGGCCGCCACAAGGCAAAGCTGTTCGTCGACGGCGGGCCGTCCTCGACCCAGACCGTCGGCCATCTGCGCATGGAGGGCCGCGAGGTCTTCAAGCATGCGGTCGGCATGATCACCGACGTGATCGTCGATGCCTTCGAGGCGACCGGGCTCAATGCCGACAGCATCGACTGGTTCGTGCCGCACCAGGCCAACAAGCGAATCATCGACGCCTCCGCCCACAAGCTCCACATCGCGCCGGAGAAGGTGGTGCTGACCGTGGACCGTCACGGCAACACCTCGGCGGCCTCGATTCCGCTGGCGTTGTCCGTGGCCCGCAGGGACGGCCGCATCAAGAAGGGCGACATGGTCCTGCTGGAGGCCATGGGCGGCGGCTTCACCTGGGGCTCGGCGCTCGTGCGCTGGTAGGGCCACAGTCGATAAAATTTTGCCGGAATTAGCCGCCATTATCGATGCGTCTGCATTGATGAGCGCTGTTGACCGCCGTAACGTAAGCTCATAATTTCAGACAACAATTGTTCGCCGTGATGTGGGGCAGGGCGATGACCGATCAAAGTAAAACCGTAACGCGTGTCGATCTGTGCGAAGCCGTCTACCAGAAGGTGGGCCTGTCGCGGACGGAATCGTCTGCGTTCGTGGAACTCGTGCTGAAGGAGATCACCGACTGCCTTGAAAAGGGCGAGACGGTGAAGCTGTCCTCGTTCGGCTCTTTCATGGTCCGCAAGAAGGGTCAGCGCATCGGCCGCAACCCGAAGACCGGCACCGAGGTGCCGATCTCGCCGCGCCGCGTCATGGTGTTCAAGCCGTCGGCGATCCTGAAGCAGCGGATCAACGGCCAGCACCGCGCCAATGGCGACGACAGCAAGGCTCAACCCGAGGCGTAAGTCGCCCCGCGCAAAGGATTTGGCATTTGGACAAGGCGCCGGATGCGTTCCGAACCATCAGCGAAGTAGCGCAGGAACTCGACATTCCGCAGCACGTGCTGCGGTTCTGGGAGACCCGGTTCTCCCAGATCAAGCCGATGAAGCGCAGCGGCGGCCGCCGCTATTACCGCCCCGACGACGTCGACCTGCTCAAGGGCATCCGCCGGCTGCTCTACGGGGAGGGCTACACCATCCGCGGGGTGCAGCGGATCCTCAAAGAGCACGGCGTCAAATCGGTGCAGGGCCTCGCCGACACCGCCGCCGCGGTTTCGTTCGGCGCCATCGAGGACGCCATCGGCGCCAGCCTGATGGAGCCCGAGGACGAGGAGGCGCCGATCAAGGGCGTCACCGACAGCGACGAGGACGACTACCAGGGTGACGAAGAGGAAGGCATCGACTTCCGCTTCACCGAGGTCGACGACGAGGACATCCTTACTACCTTCCGCAAGGGCGGCACGACTGCCGCAGCCCCGGCCGGCCCCAGTGCGCTGGACCGGGAACGGCTAGGCCGCGTCCTCGCCGACCTCGTCGCCTGCCGCGAGATGCTGGATCAGGCGCTGAAGGACGGCTAGGGGGCGGTCCGCCGGCTTTGCGGGCTGTTCCGGGAGCTGTGGGCCGGGACACCAAAATGGTGCGGCCTCGCCTTGCGCATCGCGCCGATCCTAGCTAATGGAACGACGTTCGGAGCGTGGCGCAGCCCGGTTAGCGCACTAGTCTGGGAGACTAGGGGTCGGAGGTTCAAATCCTCTCGCTCCGACCAATTTTTCAAAGCATCAGTCGGATGGATGGCGTGGAGCGCCTGCTCCCGCCCGTGACGTATCCGCCACAATTGGTGGCGGAGTCGGCTTCGGCCGCCGGTAAGCCTGAAATGTCGAAAACAACCCCATGCACAGTAGGGAAGTCATTGCCGGAATGATGTTTTTTCGAAGCGATTTGATCGGTCGCGCAAAACAGGGGTAGCATGTTCGTGTCGGCCTGTTGGATGGGAAGATAGCGAAGACGGTTACGTCAATGTATTCCTTCGAAGGGATTTCGGAGCGCGACCTCCGGACGGCGGTGCGTGTGATAGATGCTATACTGAGGATTGTATGGACTCCCCGCAAAGACTCCAACAGCCGGTTCTCAATGAGAAAGAGAAGCTTGACCTCAGAGTCCGGGCCGCTGAGCGCGCGCACGACACAGAGACGGCATTTGGGAAGGCGGCCAATGAAGCCGCGGTCAAGGCTGGCGAGGAGGCAATCAAAGCGACGATACTGATAAACGGTGGAAGCTCGGTCGCGATGCTGGCATTCGTTGGTACTATGGCTTCGAAGAGCCTATTTTCATCAGCCCAGCTTGTTCAGATTACTGCGCCACTAATCTGTTTTGCTTTTGGGCTAGCCGCATCGATGATTGCCGCGGCGGCTTCTTACTTCACAAATTTGATGATTGCCGGCTCATCGAGCCGAAAACAGCGTGAATATGAATTCCCGTTCTGCCGTGAAACAGCCGTGTCGCGGCGGCACCACGTTGCTGGAGAAATCTTCCGCTACATAGCTCTTTTTGCGGCGGCGACTTCGATCGGCTGTTTCGTATGGGGAATTCTCAAAGCCCAAGCAGTTTTCAGTTCTCTGTCCGGGTCCTAGGTCCGGTTCGATCGCGGCGCAATTAGTGCCCGCTAGATCGCGAGATCGTCCTCCGGCACGCGGAGCTTCACTTCCGCAGACGCAGCCAGCGGCTCGATCGAAGGAACCCCCGAAGCATCTTGGTGTCGCCAGCGATGGTGGCTCCAACCTGATCATCTATTTTCGATCTTGTGCTCCTTATGTCTTATGTCGGCGCTGGAGGGCAACGAATTACGGTGACAATGCCTTGGCCGAGTGATGAACGGCGCTGCCGCGCTTAAGTGCGCGGCACTCACAGCGGGTTCTTCCAGTCGATCTCAATCGCGTAGTCAGATTCGGCTAACTTGGCGCGGTAGATGCGGAGCGGCCGCGACCGTTTCGTCACAATCGCTTTCAGTCTCACCAAATGTTCGTCGGGAAAACGAGGTCCAACGATGAGAGCGGCGAGTTCGTAAGGTTCAAATGGTGCCTCCTTGGTTCGGCACAACAATCTCTCTTCTTCCTCGTATGACCACTCGATCGATTTTGTGAGGTAAGCTTTTCGATCAAATGCCAACCGCTGTTGGTAGAGAGTGCCTAGATTTCGTGGTGGCGTCTGATCGAGCAAATCAAGCATTTCGCTCGCGACGATGATCGGTCGCTGTCGGTGATATTCAACCGGGTGAACGCTTCGGAACGCGCTGTCGGATGAGCCTGAGACTACAAAGTGATATGCTAGCCCTTTATAGCTGTCGGCATAGTGGGCCCATAGAAGCTGTGATGAAATTCGCCGACAAAAGGATGCAATCTTTGGTGACTGCTGTCGGATAAGTGTTTCGGCGATGGACCTAACAGCTTGTTCTTCGACTTCAGCCTTGGTTGCGAGACGTCCGTCGTTTAGGGTCAGCTGAATATCGACCAGCGGAAGGCCTAATCCAGGCACTTCCTTAATCACCCTGTCGATCTCGCTCAAACTGACATCACTCACCACGACAGGATTGCTGTCGAAGGGATCGTTGAAGGTAACCGGTGTAGTTAGTGGGATCTTGTCCTTCAGAATCGTGCATTCAAGTAGCTCCCAGGAACGATCGCTCCAGAGGCTTACGTATCGAAATAGTGAGGTGTTAAGTGGCGGAATTGCGCCAGTGCGCATGGCAGCGAACTTGGCCATTTCGCGAATGGGGTCAAACTCGTCTTCGTTGCTCATTAGTGCCGTGCCCTACCCAAATGCTAGCCGTATCAAATCATATTCATGCGGCTCGGATCTAGAGCATGTCATCTGGGTCCCCTGAATTCCGAGGGTGCCAAATTACGGTGGTAATTGGTCATTTCCTCAAGCCTCGAACTTAGGGCCGAGCCTCGGTCTGCGCTGATCTGCTCGTTCCTAAGCACCACCGCGCTAACAGTTCCTGGAGAACTCACCAAATTCGAGCGTCGATTATGTCTATCTTAAAATTCTTCATGCCTTTTCGGTATACCATCAGTGGACCCATATCGAAGGCGTATGTTGCCCCCGGAGCGACGTTGCGGGTGCTAGCTGGCCACCCGTCGATGGTGTCAATGACACTACCCTTTCCGTCCTCTGCAGTGATCTTGATCTGAGCGCCCGCGCTAAGAGCGCAATTATTCCTCAGCTTCCCCGTAAGCTTCAAAGTTGGACACGATGATTGCTTGCAATCGTCAAAGACCTTTGAGGAGAATCCTTCCACCACGAAATCGGAAGCACGGCACGTCTTGGAAGTGACAGACTCGACCTTTGAGGGGACTACGACGGCTACCTTCTGTTGCTCAGAGTGGGCTGTGGTACTGCTCGGTGCCTGGAAATCATGGACGCCAGTTACGATCAATACGCCTGCAATGCCGAATACGATCAATAAGGTAAGCACCTTCCCAAAGGAAATTGGCCGATTTTGCCGTCGCTCATTGTCCAACAGACGGCCGACCGGCGATTCAGCCTCGATAGCCCGGGCGGCAGCCATGCTGCGTTCCATTCGCGTGAAGCGCTCTTCGCTCCGACGAGCTTGGGCCGCAATGGCAGCAAATATCCAAGCGATGACCCATGCGAAGATTCCGCCCGCGAATCCAACTACCGGCAAGATCCCAACTAGCGAAAAGCAGCAAAATACAAGCGATAGAAATTTCCAGACGCCACCGCGTCCGCCTAGTGAGACAATGAAAGGTAGAAACGCAAGTATCGCGGATACAATGAGTATGCCTTCCATAATTGCCTCCCTCAGTAGCATGCTATCCAAGCGCAACTCGCGCTTGAATTCAATCGGAGGGCAATCGTTTGCTTAGCCTCTGTTCCTGCCGAACCGTCCGCGCCCAACCGATCACGCGCTTGCGACGGCTATCGAAGCGGCAATGGCAATAGTGTCGGCTTCGGACTTATGGTTGTCTTTCCGAAGCGAATTGCTTGAGCAACTCAGCGGCGTCGACCCCTACCTCAAATACCCCACCACCAACCGCGTCGTCTCGTCCACCAGCGTCCGCACCGTCTTCTCCGACAGCATCTCGGCCCCGTGCAGCACCATGTTGTGCGCGATTGCCTCGATCGTGCTGACGCAGATGAAGGTCGCGACATCGAGGTCGACCTTGCGCATCTCCTTGCGGCGGCTTTCGAGATAGGCGCGCACCAGGGTCTGGATCTCTCGGTTGTAAGCTTCGACGTCTTTGAGCTGGCCGGTGCGCGGGATCTGCTCGGCGAGCACGTGGTGTAGTTTCGGGTTGATGCGGTGGGCGTCGATCGCGACGGTGACGAGTTTTCGCACGGCCTTGTCGATCGGCAGGTCGGCGACTTCAACGAGCGCGGTGCGGACGATGCCCATGATCTCCTCGTTGTGTCGGTCGATCACGGCGGCGACGAGCGCTTCCTTGCTCGGGAAGTATTGGTAGAGCGAGCCGACGCTGACGCCGGCGATTTCGGCGATGCGGTTGGTGCTGGCCTTCTCAAAACCTTCGCGGACCAGAATGCGAGCGGTCGCCTCGACCAGAGCGTCGATGGTGGCGCGCGATCGCGCCTGCGAGGCATTTTTCCGGGGTTTTGTCGGCGGTTGGCGAGCCACGATCTTGTGATCCGAATGCGAGTAGGAAAAGCGAGCGAATGCTCGCATTATATCGGCAGGTGGCGGCGGGTCGGCAAGCCCCTTGTCGCCGTTTCGAAAGAGCCAGATGGGGATGTGGCCATGAGCGTTGCCAGACTAGTGTCGGCCTTGCAGTTCTGCCCGGGCGGTTGCGTGTTCGGTCCACCGGCCCGGCGCGATCCCGCCCCAAGCCTGCAAAGCCGCGCCTTCAACATGCTGCTCGCCCTGCTGCCCTACAAGCAGCAGCTCGCCTCCGTCGAGGCCGTGAAGGTGCATGTGCAGAAGCTCGCCTTGCAGCCGGCCTCGTTCGAGCCGACGGGGCTTGGTCGTGACGTCGAGGCGACGCTGACCAAGATGGGTGGCTGGCCGGTCTATTACACCGCGCCGTCCTCGGGCTTCGAGGACTGCAACTACGTCATGTTCCTGCACGGCGGCGGCTTCATCAACGAGATCGCGCCGCCGCATTGGCGCTTCATAGGCCAGATGACGCGCAAGGCGCGCGTGTCGTGTGTCGTGCCGATCTATCCGCTGGCGCCGCGCGCGACTGCCAAGGACGTCGTGCCGGCGACGGGCGAGCTGCTGCGGATGCTGCTGGAAGACGCCGGATCCGCAAAGGTCACCGTGGTCGGCAACTCGGCCGGCGCAGGCCTCGCGCTCGCCGCGTGCCAATGGCTGCGCGATCGCGGCCACCGGCAGCCGGCGCGGCTGGTGCTGATCTCGCCCGCGGCCGATGCGTCGGTCAGCCGTCCCGAGCAAACCGAGATCGCCGCGCGCGATCCGATCCAGGACATTCCGGGAATCGTCGAGGCGGGGCGCCTCTATGCCGGCGAACTCGATGTCGGCCATCCCTTCGTCAGTCCGCTCAACGGAGCCTTCCGCTTCCTGGCGCCGATGACGATCTTCTCCGGCACGCGCGATCTGCTTTACCCTGACAGCGTTGTTCTGGCGGCGCGGGCGAGGGCGGTGGGTGTGCCTGTCGATCTGCATCTGCTGCGCGAGCAGCCGCACAATTACGCGCTGATGCCGACGCCGGAGGGGCGGCGCGCGCGAGCGATCATCTTGCGGGCGGTGGCGTGATTGGAGAGGCGTGTGACCGTGGTCACAGGGCGGCGCCGCCTCGCTGGGGCTGGCGCTAGCGGCCCGCGGAGGGACAAGCGGCCCCCGGGCGTTTCCTCGTATCCGTCGTCTTCGGATCAGTCGTCTTGCGGGGCCTTAGGCGTGGCCCTTGATCTCGTAATGGCCGGGCACGCATTTGTACCGATCCAGGCGCCAATTGGCGTGATAGATCGGATGCTCGCCCATCCATTTCGCGAGCGGCGCCTGTGCGCCGATCGCACATTGCATCATCGACATCTCGGGCGTCATGTTGCTGTCGGTCACGATTTCCTCGATGCAACTGCCTGAGCTGGCTGCACTCAGCCGGCAGAGCACGGCAACGACGGTCACGAACATTCCTGTCACCTCATCGGTAGTTTCAGACCACGAAGAGGATGCAAGCGGAGTGCCAGAGCCTGTGACACGCAAACAACACGCTGGCCTGGCCGACTCGACCCAGCGTCCCGAGTCCATTTGGTGATTCGGATTGTAAAAAAATTGCCCATAAACCGAAGCCGGACAAATACGGGAACCGGGCCCGTAAAGCCCCGGTAATGGCCTGGCGCTGCGCGGCGGCGATTCGCGGGCGTTGCCGTCAGACGAAGCCGGCCGCGCGTCAAAGCGGCGGAATAGTCCATCCGCCGAAATAATCGATGTCGAACATGGCTGCGCGCCGCTTTTACCTGCGGATGCGGCGCTGCTACATGTCGTGCGCGCGCCAGTGAGTGCGCGATGACGAAGAAACATACCGACAAGGGAGGGGCCGAAAGTCCCATGAAGGATTTCGCAGGAAAGATCGCAGTCATCACCGGCGGCGGCACGGGAATGGGACGAGAGCTCGCGCGGCAGCTCGTGGCCGAGGGCTGCAATGTCGCGATGTGCGACGTCTCCGAGGCCGCGATGGCCGAGACCAAGCGGCTCTGCGAGGTCGAGAAGCTGCCGCAAGGCCTGCGCGTCACGACGCATGTCGCCGACGTCTCGATCGAGGATCATCTCAAGCGCTTTCGCGACGAGCTCGCCGAGCAGCAGAAGACGGACAGGATCCATCTCTTGTTCAACAATGCCGGCATCGGCGGCGGCGGCAGCCTGTTCACCAACACGCGCGAGCAGTGGGAGCGCACCTTCAACATCTGCTGGGGCGGCGTCTATCTCGGCGTGCGCACCTTCCTGCCGATGCTGGTCGCCGCGGACGAGGCCCACATCGTCAACACCGCGAGCGTCAACGGCTTCTGGGCCTCGATCGGGATGGGCCAGGCGCACACCGCCTACAGCTCGGCCAAGTTCGCGGTGAAGGGATTTACCGAAGCGCTGATCAACGACCTCCGCCTGCATGCGCCGCACGTCAAATGCTCGGTGGTGATGCCCGGCCACATCGGCACCTCGATCGTCTCCAATTCGCGCAAGGTGCAGAGCGCCGACGGATCGGAGCGGCTCAATGCCGACGAGGTCGCGCTGACCCGCAAGCGCATGGTCGCGGCCGGCGTCCCGGATGCCGACAAGATGTCGGACGACGACATCCAGGCGGTGTTCGCCGAGCGCGCCCGCAGCTTCCTCGAGGATGCACCAACCACGGCGGCACAGGCCGCGACGATCATTCTCGACGGGGTCAAGGCGGAGCGCTGGCGCATCCTCGTCGGCGAGGACGCCAAGCGACTCGACGAACGCGTGCGTGCCACGCCGGAGCAGGCCTATGATCGCGCCTTCTACGAAAGTTTTACGCAGGAGGTCGGCTGGCGGCTCGGTTGAGATCGCCTCCAGGGCGCGCCGATATAGGTATGATCATCATCATGGCAAGAGGCGTGCAGGTATTTGTACGTGCCACCTCCTGCCAATGATCATCGCCTTATGACGAATTGGAATGTCACGCATGCGAGGGGGCCGTTTCGTTCAAGCGATGGTGATCTCGAACGGCTCTCATTCGGTGCACCGCTGCTTGGTCGGTAAACCGAAATAGTTTACTCAATTGGGGGTAACGCGATGATAGAGCGTAGCTCCGATGATACCCGCATGCCTCTCCGACGACTGGATCCTCTGCCCGGAGCGGGAGGACATCTCCGCTGAATTCACCCGGCTCTTGACCGCGGCCCAGGAGGGCGGCGCCACGATCGCCGAATGCCTGATGATCGCGCGGCAGCTGAAGCGGGGCGACGACAAGTCCTGGCATCGCGAGTGGAAGAGGCTGGCGCAGGCCAATCGGCAGCGCGCCGAGGCCGCGTTCGCCGAAGGCCACATGGCGAGCGCGCAGCGCAACTGGTTGCGCGCCATGAACTACTATGGTGCGGCGGCGATGCCGCTCGACCCGGCCGACGAGCGCCGCTGGGTTGCGGTGCTCGCGATGCAGGAATGCGCTCGCCGCTACCTTTCGGCGCGCGGCCCCGCCGGCGAGGTCGTCACCATCCCCTGGCTCGACGGACACGCGCTGCAGGGCTATTTCCTTCCCTCGCCGTCGGGAAGCGGGCGGGCTCCGACCGTGATCTGCATCGGCGAGCCCGGCCATCGCAAGGAGGAATTCCTGTTCAAGCTCGTGCCGCATGCGCGCGAGCGAGGATTCTCGATGCTGGCGCTCGACCTGCTCGGCGACCAGCGCGACGACTATCTCGACGTGCTGCTCCGGCGCCGGGATCTCGAGAGCGCGATTCCCGGCGTCATGGACTATCTGGAGACGCGGGGCGACATCGATTTCGCCCGGGTCGGGATCATTGCCGACGGCTGGGGCTCGTCCTTCGTGGCGCGCGCGGTGTTGCAGGAGCCGCGGCTTGCCGCCGCCGTCTGCGACGGCGGCCTGTGGGACCTGCACGAGCGGGCCTTCTTTGCCAGCCGGTTCGCGATGAGCGACGTCAGCATCGTGCCGGTGCCGCATGCACCGCTCATGGCCTCCAGCGCCGACTGTCCGGTGCTGATCACGCTCGGTGAGGACGGCTGGCTCAAGGCCGACCGGGCGCGCCAGATCGTCGAGAGCTCCCGGCTCGCCAGCTCGGATGTCATGCTGAAGGTGTTCACCGCGGCGGAGACCGGCGCGGCGCAGTCCCATGCGGACAATCCGAGCCTTGCCAACGAATACATCTTCGACTGGCTCGAATCGCGGCTCGGCGCCGCCGCTCGGCGGATCTGAGCCCAAGCCCTAAGGCATGATCCGGAAAAGTGCGCAGCGGTTTTCCGAGAAGGTCAGGCTTAAACGACAACCCAAAGCGCGATGACGATTCATCCTGATCTCATCGCGCTTTAGAAGTCGAGCGAGATCCGGACGCAGGCTTTCTGGAGGCGGTTCTTCAGCGTCGCGAGCTTTGCGGTGAATTCCGTCAGCTCGTTCTCGTCGAACTCCTGGAAGACGAATTCGCGGATCGTCTTGTACTGCTCGTTGAGGCTCGCGATGTGCTTCTGGGTCTTGTCGGTCAGGGACAGCCGGACCACCCTGGCGTCGGTCGGCGAGGGGCGACGGCGGAGCAGGCCCTTCTTTTCCAGCAGCTTGGACTGGGTGGTGACGAAGGACGGATCGACGTGGAGGAGCTTGGAGACCACGTTGACCGGAATGCCGTCGTCTTTGTCGAGGTCGGAGATGGCCATCAGGATCAGCCATTGCGGGCCGCTGATGCCGAGCGTCTTCGCCCAGAACTGACGCAGCTCCTCCAGATACATGTTGATCGACGATATCTCCCAGGTGAAGCGCCTGATGATATCCAGGTTGCCGATCGAGCGCAGGCGCGCTCCTTCTTTCCTCGTCGCGGACACAGCGTCACTCCCGTGAACCGATTGTTCAGGCCGGTGTTCGTGGAGGGCCATAGTCCACGCAAGCCTGCTCTGACGCAAGTGCAGAGCAGGCTATTTTTGTCACGAAAACTACAAAGATGATCAGCTCAGCGATTCGCCCGGCCCGCGGTGTTGCGCGCGGGGCACAGGCTCGGCGGAAACCGGAAACCTGACTTAATAAAGTATTTTGATTAGCGAACGACGCGGGCATATTGGCCCGTGACGGTGGGGGGTACTCGATCGTCCCGTTGCAGGTGGTTCGCTCACGTTTCTCGCGTCGAAAGCGGGGGGTGTCCGAAAGCGGCCGAGCGGATTGATAGAGACGGGGATCTTGGGGGGCCTCACGGTCCGGTCTCCGTAAAATGAGCAACTTGGAGGTTTTAAGATGAAAGTGGTGAAGAGCCTTTTGCTCGGCACTGCGGCGGGTTTGATCGCCGTCGGGGGAGCCCAGGCGGCCGATCTTCCGGTCAAGGCCAAGGCAGTCGAGTACGTCAAGATCTGCTCGCTGTACGGCGCGGGCTACTACTACATCCCGGGCACCGACACCTGCATCAAGCTCGGCGGCTATGTGCGTGCCGAAGTGGCGCTCAACGCCGGCGGTAACTACAGCGCCCAGTACAACGGCGTGTTCGCGGGCAACAACCGCCTGAACAACTACTACTCGATGCGCGCTCGTGAAGATCTCAACATCGACACGCGCACCTCGACCGAATACGGCGTGGTCCGCACCTATTTCGACGCGGTCTTCACCTGGACGACCGGCAGCTATGGCGGAACGGGTTCGGCCACCGGTGCGACCCAGTACAGCGGCACGATCGGCCTCAACGCGGCCGGCACCGGCCTCACCGGCTCGAGCGGCGGCAATATCAACGGCACTGACGGCAACCTCTCGGGCGGCGCGCTCGGCGTCTACTACGCCTTCATCCAGTTCGCCGGCTTCACCATGGGTAAGGCGGTGTCGCAGTTCGACGCGCCCTGGATCAACTATCCCGGCAACAATTTCGACCAGCTCGTCGGCGGCAGCGGCAGCACCAACGGTGTGGCGCAGTTCACCTACACGGCCGATTTCGGCCAGGGCGTCACGGCGGCGTTCTCGGCGCAGGACCAGACGCAGGTCTACCAGACCAGCCTCTGGAACACGGCCGGCATGTCGACCACCGGCGTGCTCGGCGGTGCGTACGGCTCGAACGACATCGGCGGCAGCCGCTCGCCCGACCTCGTCGCGATGGTTCGCGTCGATCAGGCCTGGGGTCTGTTCCAGGCGTCGGTCGCTGCGCACGACAACCATGTCGCCTATTACGGCGCCTCTGAAGCCACGGGTCATCCCGAAGACAAGTGGGGCTGGGCCGTTCAGCTCGCCTTGGGCATCAAGAACATCCCGACCGGCGCAGGCGACGTGATCAACATCTCGGGCGTCTACACCGAGGGCGCGAGCCGCTACAACTTCCAGGAGCTGGCTGCGACCAGCTACTCGATGTTCGGCAGCTCGAACGCCGCTTATCAGAGCATCGGCTTTGCCGGCGTGTCTGACGCGGTGTTCGCTCCGGGCGGCCAGCTCGAGCTGACCAAGACCTACGGCTTCCGGGGTGCCTACACCCACAACTGGAGCCCGTACTGGAACACGGCGCTGTACGGCGCGTGGGCTGCGGTCAACTACAGCGGTACCGCGAAGGGCCTGATCTGCGGCAGCGCGGCGTTCGCCACCCTGACCGGCACCTGCAACCCGGACTTCAACATCGGCCAGGTAGGTGTCATCACCCGTTGGACGCCGGTGAAGAACCTGACCTTCTCGGCTGACTTCACCTACAGCCACCTCGACCAGAAGTATTCGGGCGTGATCACGACCGGAGCACTGACGGGCGTCGCCAAGCCGGCGGCGACCTACGAGCTGAAGGATCAGGACACCTACAGCATGCTGCTGCGCGCCCAGCGCAACTGGTAAGCCCAAGGTCTATTGCGATCCGACACGGCCCCGGCGGGACACCGCCGGGGCCTTTTTTGCAGGGCCTTCGGAAATCCGAATAGCCCGTGCGGAAGGCGAAGACGAGCTATGCGATTCCGTCGGCCCCGATTTATTTACTTACATGAGTTACTAAGCTATATATCTCTCAGCCAAATACGAAAGTTGCGGCTCTTAGCTTCACGCTAAGCCTCCAGAAACCTCCGGCGATGCCCCGCCGGAGGTTTTTCGTTTTTGGGAGGCATAGCGTTTTCAAGCGAAGTGGATACCGGTTCGCGTCAAGAAAGCGCGTCAGACGGATGCTAACCGCGCATCATTCGGGCGCGTGAATTCGGCCGGTAGGCGAGGCGGCTGTGGCCGGCGCAATAGGGCTGACCGTCGGGTGCGGCGTTGCCGCAGAAGCAGAAATCCTCGGCGCCCGGTGTCGAGATCGGCCAGCGGCAGCGGTTCTCGGCAAGCTCCATCAGCGAGCAGCGATTGGCGTCGTCGATCGGACCTGTGGCCACGGGTGTGTCGGTGTCGCCATAGATCGTGGCGAGCATCTCATACTGCAGCCGCGGCACCGCTCTCGGCGCCCGCGCCGGCCTGTCCTGAACCTTGCGGTCGTCGATGGTGCGGCCGCGCGTGAGATTGAGGCGGGACAGCTTGCCGATCACCGCGTTGCGGCTGACGCCGATGTCGGCGGCGATCTCGCGGCAGGAGAGGCCGGCCTCGAAATGCTGCTTCAGAAGTTCGATGCGCTCGTCGGTCCAAGTTTTTGAGGAATAAGTCCTCGCGGAATAGGTCGTCGAGGAAGACGTCGGCGCAGAACAGGTCGGTGAAGAGGTTGGTGAGAGAACAGGCATGTGTCGCGGTCCCAGGTTGCAGATGTGGCCATCCGCCTTCCGAGATCCGTCCGCCTCGCATTCGGCGCGCGCTCACGTTCTGCCGTTGTCGCGAATCGACAAAAGCCCGTCCTTGATGGCGAGACGGATGCCTTCCTCGATCAAGGTACGTGCGACGCCGGGAACGCTGGTGCCGTGGGTGCCCTGTCTCACCAGCTTCTCCAGGTAGGTGATGGTCGAGAGCGCCAAGGTTACGGGAATACGGTCAGTCTCGGCTTTTTCGGTGGCCATGGCCCGAACGCTAGCCTCTTACTCGGGTACATAAAAGTAACGATTAAGACTCTATTTAGGTTCGGGGGTGGAAGTCAAATGCAGCTTGGGCCTGACGCTTAGCGTGTTGGAATCGCACGGGAAAATAGCCGCAGCTCGGCGCGCCGCGCGAAGCATCGGGCGGCGGCGTGGCGTCGACAGGTCAGGAGGTGCGGGCCGGCTCAGCCGTGCACGATCGCCTTTTCGATCATGCAATGGATGCCCTTGGAGCCGTTGACGGTCTGGGTCACCCGCAAATCTGCCGCCAGGCTGCACAACGTGTAGGCGTCCTCGCGCGACAGGCCTCGCCGCTCGCCGAGCAGCGCGATCATGTCCCGCAGCGCGCGCACGACGCACTGGTCGAGGTCGGGGTCCATCGCCATGGTCATGTAGTGGGTCGCCGTCTCGGCGCGGGGATAGTCGAACTTGAGGTCCTTGCGCAGCGTCAGGCGAAAGCGACCCTGCAGCGCGGTCTCGATCGCGGTGACGCAGACCTCGCCGTCGCCCTGCACGCCATGGCCGTCGCCGCAGGAGAACATCGCGCCCGGCACGAACACCGGCAAATAGAGCGTTGCGCCGGCGCCGAGCTCCTTGTTGTCGAGATTGCCGCCCATCGCGCGCGGGATCAGCGAGGAGATGCGGCCCCAGCCGGGGGGCGGCGACACGCCCATCACGCCGAAGAACGGCTTGAGTGCGAGGTCGAGGCCCCACGGCATGCGGCCAGTCATCCGCGTCCGGTCGAGCGGGATGTTGAGGATGCGGGTCTCGTGGAAATCGTCGGGCAGGGTGCCGGACAGCGGCTTGATCATGTTCCAGCCCCAATCCTGCCGGAGCTGGACGTCGAGGATCTCGACCGCGAGCACGTCGCCGGGCTCGGCGCCTTCGACCGCGATCGGGCCGGTCAGGATGTGGCCGGGCAGCATGCGCTCGTTGTTGGCATGAACCTCGAACATTTCGGGGGGAATGTGAAACTTGTCGCGGTCGGGCAGCATGTCGGGGCCGCCGCTGATGGTGTCGACCGTCACCTCGTCGCCGCTTTGGATCGTCAGCACGGGCTTGAGCGCGGCTTCGAAGAAGCCCCAATGGCAGGTTTTGGGGCTGGAATGCAGGTGGTGATGGGTCATGTGCCGCGTCCGGTCGCTTTCATCAGGCCGGGCTTGACCCGGCGATCGATCCTCTTTCAAGAAGATTTCTGAAGATCGCCGGGCAGGTCAAGCCCCGCGCGGACCGGCCAGTTCATTCCAGCGAGGCTCCCCTGTTTTTCGTCCTGTCCAAGACGCTCGGCACCGCGCTGCTGCCGATCAACTTCATGGTCGAGCTCGGCATCCTGTCGCTGGTGCTGATGGCGACGCGCTTTGCCGCGCTCGGCCGCAAGCTTGCCGTGACCACGCTGGTGCTGCTGGCGCTGGCGGCGTTCTCGCCGCTCGGCAATCTCCTGATCTATCCGCTGGAGTCGCGCTTTCCGGCGTGGGACCCCGCGCGCGGCGCGCCCGACGGCATCATCGTGCTCGGCGGCTCGGTCGACACCGATCTGTCGGCGGCGCATCGCACGCCGGTGGTTGCGCACGCCGCCGATCGTCTGTTTGCGCCGGCCGAGCTCGCGCGCCGCTATCCGAATGCGCGCATCGTGTTTACCGGGGGGACGGCGAACCTCGTCTCCACTGATGCCAGGGAAGCGGATTACTCCGCGCCGATCCTGGAAAATCTGGGCATCTCGAAAGAGCGCCTCGTCCTGGAACGCAGCTCCCGCAACACCTGGGAGAATGCGATCTTCACGAAACAGCTGATGACGCCGAAGCCGGGCGAGCGCTGGCTTCTGGTGACATCGGCCTTCCACATGCCGCGCTCGATGGGAATCTTCCGCAAGGCCGGATTTGACGTCGAGGCCTATCCCGTGGATTGGCGGATGGGCGGGCGTGACGATCTCTTCTCCTTCACCAACATGGGCGCGGACGGGCTGGGCCGAACCGAAGTCGCGGTGCGCGAGTGGATCGGGCTGGTGGCCTACCGCCTGATGGGCAGGACCGGCGAGTTGCTTCCGGGACCGGGCAAGGACTAGAACGAGAGCTGCAAAATAAGAACACAGCGCCGGCGCACGATCGCCGGCCCGGAGGAAGCCATGCAACAGCAGAGTGCAGACAGCATCGATCTTGGCGGCCTCGTCGCCGATCTCAACAGCCTGCTGCGGCTGAAGACGAACGTGATCGGCATGAAGCTGTTCGCGCAAGCGGCAGAGATGGAGGCGATCCCGAAAATCCGGCGGCCGAACGCGATCCATACCACCGACCAGATCGTCAGCATGGCCGCACGGCTGGGCTGGACCGTCGGCATCACGGCCGATGACCTCGTCGGCGCGCAATGCCGCGCGGTGATCGGGCTCGCGCCGCAGGACGAGAAATGGCTCGCCGGCGAAAATTACGTCGGGGTCTGGCACGGCACGGCGGAGGACGCGCGCAAGCGCCAGGAGGCGCTGGACGTGGTTCCGTTCGGACACTATCAGGCGCTCGCCGTCAGTCCACTCGCCAGCGGCCGGCTCGATCCGCCCGATATCTGCCTGGTCTATGCGACGCCGGGGCAGATGATCATCCTGATCAACGGGCTGCAATATACCGGCTACAAGAAGTTCGAATGGGGCGTGGTCGGCGAGACCGCCTGCGCGGATTCCTGGGGGCGGGCACTCAAGACCGGGGAGCCCAGCCTGTCCTTGCCATGCTATGCCGAACGGCGCTATGGCGGCGTGCCGGACGAGGAGATGCTGATGGCCTTGAAGCCTTCGCATCTCGCCAAGGCAGTTGAAGGCATGAAGGCGCTGGCCAGGAACGGGCTGCGCTATCCGATCCCGCCCTATGGCATTCAAAGCGACGTCCGTGCCGGCATGGGCGTGAGTTACGCGAAGAAGTAAAGGCCGATCATGAGCTCTGCGAAATTCGACATCGTCGTCTACGGCGCCACCGGTTTCACCGGCCAGCTCGTCGCCGAGTATCTGGCGACGCATTACAGGGACGACAAGGCGCTGACATGGGCGATGGCGGGCCGTAGCCTCGACAAGCTCAAATCGGTGCGTGATGCGATCGGAGCGCCCGCGGATACGCCGCTGATCGTGGCAGATGCGTCGGACGCGGCCTCGCTGAAGGCGATGGTGGCGCAGACCAGATCGGTGATCACGACGGTCGGTCCGTACCAATTCTATGGCGAGGATTTGCTCGCGGCCTGTATCGCTGCGGGCACGGACTATTTCGACCTGTGCGGCGAGCCGGTCTGGATGCGCCAGATGATCGACAAGTACGATGCGGCGGCCAAGGCGAGCGGCGCGCGCATCGTGTTTTCCTGCGGCTACGATTCCGTGCCGTTCGAGCTTGGCACGTTCTTCGTGCAGGAAGAGGCCAGGCGCGTGTTCGGCGCGCCGGCCGCGCGCGTCAAGGGCCGCGTGCGCGACATGCGCGGCACGCTGTCCGGCGGCACCGCGGCGAGCGCGAAAGCGACTTTCGATGCGGTCGCCAAGGATCTCAGCCTCGTCACCATTCTCAACGACCATTTTGCGCTGACGCCCGGATTTACCGGTCCGAAGCAGCCAAAGGGCAACAGAGCGGCTTACGAGGAGGATCTGCAATCCTGGGCCGCGCCGTTCATGATGGCACTGATCAACACGCGCAACGTCCATCGCTCCAACATGCTGATGGGCTTTCCCTACGGCCGCGAGTTCGTCTACGACGAGATGGTCCTGACCGGTCCCGGCGAGAAGGGCGAGGCCAACGCGAAGCGCGTGATGGCGGTCAATGCCGAGAAGACCGGCCCGAATGCGCCGAAGCCGGGCGAGGGGCCGTCGAAGGAAGAGCGCGAGAACGGTCTGTTCAACCTGCTCTATGTTGCGATCGCGCCCGACGGCCGCATGGTCCGCGCCGGCGTCACCGGCGACCGCGATCCCGGCTACGGCTCGACCTCGAAGATGATCTCCGAATGCGCGATCTGCCTGCTGCGCGACGCCGCGGACGTTCCGGCCGGCTTCTGGACCCCGGGCGCAGCGATGCAGCACAAGCTGATCAAGCGGCTGCAGGACAATGCGGGGCTGACGTTCAGGGTGGAGGGCTAGCTCGGTGCCGTAGAGTGGGCAAAGGCGCAACGCGCCGTGCCCACCATTGTCCCGATTGGAGAGAGATGGTGGGCACGCTGCGCTTTGCCCACCCTGCGGCACCGTCTCTGTTACACCGCCCGCGCATCATACGCGTACATGAACTCCATGCTTTTCGATCCCAGCGGCAGCAGCCATTTCAGCATCTGATTGCGGACCCACGCGCCGGTGGCGCTGAATTCGCGCTTGCTGTTGCCGTTGCGGCGCGCCATCGCGACGATCTTCTCGGTGCGCGGGCGGCGTTCGGCCTCGAAGGCCTGGAAGGTGGCGCCGAGCTCCTGGCCCTCCTGCATCAGGCGGGCAAGCCGCATCGCATCCTCGAGCGCCAGCGAGGCGCCCTGGCCGGCATGGGGGCTGGTCGCATGCGCGGCGTCCCCAATCAGCAGCGAGCGCTTGCGCGACCAGGTCGGCAGGGTCGCGACGTCGAGCGTGTCGGTGACCACGATGTTCTCGGCGGCCTCGATGATGCCGGGGATCGGATCGTGCCAGCCGCGGTGGAAGCCGCGCAGATGCTGCTTCAGCGTCGACGGGTCGAGCGCGCGGAACATCGCGGCGTCCATGCCGTGCGCGGGCTGCGTGCTCCACCACATCACGCCGTCGTTCGGATCGGGGCTACAATGGCCGTAACCGAAGAAGCCGCTCTGGCCGAACGTGGTTTCGACGTGCCGGCCGATCGATCTGCCGTCGAGCACGGCGTGCGGCACGAAGCCCCCGAAGCCGATCAGTCCGGTGTTGAACGGCTGCGGTCCGTCCGGCACCACCTGTCGGCGCGTGATCGAGTGCACGCCGTCGGCGCCGATCAGGAAGTCGCCTTCGGCGGTGGTGCCGTCGGCGAAATAGGCAATGATCGGCTGGTCGCCGCGGTCCTCGACCTTGATCAGGCGCTTCTCGAAATAGAGCGAAACGCAGGCGCACCAGGCCTTGTCGACAAGCATCTCGTTCAGCGCGGCGCGGCAGACGTTCACCGCAGGCTGGCCGAAGCGCCGTTCCATGTCGCGATTGATCGAGCCGAGCCTCGCGCCGCCCTGCGAATAGAAGTCGAAGGCCTCCGCGACCGAGCCGCGGCTGATCAACTCGTTCGCCAGCCCGATCTCGTCCATCACATGCATGCCGTTCGGCGCGATCTGAAGGCCGCCGCCGATGCCCTTCGAATAGGGCCAGGCCTCGTAGATCGCGGACTCGATGCCGGCGCGGCGCAGCAGGATCGCGGCCACGGGGCCGGCAATGCCGGCGCCGATGATCAGGGCCTTGCGGGGTCGATAGGACATGGCTTGCTCCCGACGTTTCCGTGGTGCTAGGAGGAATTACGGTTGCTAAATCTCTTAGTTACTAAGATATATATCGCCTAAGATATGAGGTCGGCCTTGTCAAGGACGAAGGCGCGCAACGCGCTGCTGCAGGAGCTCGAGGACGCCATGCGCCGGTCGTCCGCGCAGGGCGTGCTCTATGGGCAAACCGTTGCCAACGTTGCCGGAATTGCCAATTCCGATCTCGAATGCATGGACATCCTGTATCTCGAAGGACGTGTCACTGCAGGGAGGCTCGCCGAGGTTACGGGCCTCACGACCGGTGCGATCACCGGCGTGGTCGACCGGCTCGAGAAGGCGGGGCTGGTGCGCCGTGAACGCGATGAGAAAGACCGCCGCAAGGTCTTCATCGCCGTCGTGCCGGACGCGGCGATGAAGATCGGCCAGTTCTACGTGCCGATGCAGCAGGCGATGGAGAAGGTGTTCGGCGGCTATTCCGATGAGGAATTGCGGCTGCTGCTGCGTTTCGCCAACGAGGGCTACAAGGGCGTGCTCGCGGCGACCGAGGCGCTGAAGAGCCTGCTCGACACGCCGCCGGAAAAACGTCCGGCTCTCAAGTTGAAGACGCGTCCTCGCCAGCCCTGATCTTGTAGATCTGCGCAGCCGCGATCATGCCCCACATCGCGCCCAGCATCATCCAGAAGTGCCGCCAGTGGTCGGTGTCGATCACGAAGCTTTCGCCGACGGTGCCGACGAAGGCGGAGAACATTGCGAGATAAGCGCGCTGCCAGGGCACCGGGACGAAGATGTGCCGGAAGCCCATGATGACGGTGGTGAAGACCAGCGCGGGATAGCAAACGCCGGACAGCCAGCCGCCGGACATGAAGGCGTTGAGATAGGAGTTGTGGGTGTCCTCGGGGAAGAAGCGGTGGAATTGCAGGGGGCCGATGCCGAACGGCAGGTCGAGCGCCATCTCCGCGCCCAGGATGTGGCGGCCGAACCGGCCGAAGCGGCCCTCGTCGTAGCTCTGGTCGAAGCTGGCGCGCTGCTTGAACATCTCGGCGGTGGAATCGAACGACAGCAGCACCGCGATCAGCGCGAGCCCCAGCACCGCGGCGACGATCGCCATGATGATGATGCGCGAGCGCTGCGCGTTGGTGCGGCTGGTCAGCACCATCAGCGCCAGCATGAAGGCGGAGGTCAGCACCAGGCCGCCCCAGGCGGCACGCGAGAAGGCGAGCAGGATCGCGAGCGACATGATGCCGAAGGCGATGACGTTGCGGAAGGCCTTCGCCAGCTTGTCCGAAACCACGCTCTGCAGCGCAAACAGCGCGGGCAGGATCAGGAAGGCGCCGAGCACGTTCGGGTCCTTGAACGTGCCGCGCGCACGGCCGTAGAGCGTGAGCAGATCGTTGCCGCCGGGAACCAGGTGGAAATAGCCGGCGACCGCCAGCAGTGCGGCGATCATCGCGCCGACCACGAGGCCGCGGCGGAGCATGTCGAGCCGGGCCGCGGTGTCCTCGGACGTGACCATGGCGAAGAACACCACGGTCACCGCCATGTACCAGGAGGTCGCGATCCAGCTCACCACCTCGGACTGCTCGAACAGCGGAATCGCGCTGATGGTGTAGCCGATATTGAGCAGGACCAGCATCAACACCAGCGGCATCAGCGCGAGCCGCAGCCGCAGGCCGGTCGCGAAGAACGCGACGGCCGCGAGCAGCGTCATGATCTCGTAGGGGCTCGGCTCGATGAAGACGACCGCGCCGGAGGCGCCGACCAGCCACACCAGCGCGCGCTGCAGCGCCAGCACGCCGGGCGCAGCCGGTACGGCTACGTTCACTCCACCGGCTGTCGCCGCATACGCCATCACATGCTCATACGCTTACGCAACTCATACGCCACAAACACCGCTGTCATCGCCCGGATTGACCGGGCGATCCAGTACTCCGTGGCGGCCATTGGAGAAGACGGCCGGCGCCGCGGCGTACTGGATGTCCCGCTCCAGTGCGCAAGCGCGCACAAGGCGGGGCATGACGGAGAAACTCAACTCAATACGCGTTCTCGTTCTTGGTCAGCAGCGAGATCGGCGTCTTCAGGAGAATGTAGAGGTCGAACAGCACCGACCAGTTCTCGATGTAATAGAGGTCGAATTCGACGCGCTTCTGGATCTTCTCTTCGTTGTCGATCTCGCCGCGCCAGCCGTTGATCTGGGCCCAGCCGGTGATGCCGGGCTTGACGCGGTGGCGGGCGAAATAGCCGTCGACGGCTTCGTCGAACAGCCGGCTCTGCAGCTTGCCCTGCACCGCATGCGGGCGCGGCCCGACCAAAGAGAGGTTGCCGGAGAAGACCACGTTGAAGAGCTGCGGCAGCTCGTCGAGGCTGGTCTTGCGGATGAAGCGGCCGACGCGGGTGACGCGCGGATCGTTCTTGGTCACGACCTTGGAGGCCGTGGGATCCGCCTGATGGTGGTACATCGAGCGGAACTTGTAGACGTCGATGCGCTCGTTGTTGAAGCCGAAGCGCTTCTGGCGGAACAGCGCCGGGCCGGGGCTGTCGAGCTTCACCGCCAGCGCCACCAGCCCCATCACCGGCAGGGCCGCGAGCAGCGCGAGGCTGCCGACGACGCGGTCGAACAGCCATTTCATCACCAGATCCCAGTCGGTGATCGGCGCCTCGAACACGTCGAGCGTGGGCACCTCGCCGAGATAGGAATAGGAGCGGGGCCGGAAGCGCAGCTTGTTGGTGTGCGCGGAGAGGCGGATGTCGACCGGCAGCACCCAGAGCTTCTTCAGCATCTCCAGGATGCGCGTCTCCGCCGAGATCGGCAGCGCGAACAGCACGAGATCGACGCGGGTGCGGCGGGCGAATTCGACGATGTCGTCGACCTTGCCGAGCTTGCGCGCGCCGGCGCAGGTGTCGAGCGCGCGGCTGTCGTTGCGGTCGTCGAACACGCCGAGCACGTGGATGTCGGAATCCTCCTGCGCCTTCAGCGCTTCGACCAGCTGCTCGCCGTTGCTGTCGGCGCCGACGATGATGGTGCGGCGGTCGAGCCGGCCCTGGCGCGCCCAGCCGCGCACCAGCGAGCGCAGCACAAGGCGCTCGGCGAGCAGCGCGGCGAGCCCGAGGAAGTAGAAGGCGGCAAGCCACAGCCGCGAGATTTCGCTGCCGTATTTGGCGAAGAAGGAGATGCCGATGAACAGCAGGAAGACGAACGACCAGGACGAGATCATCCGTGTCATCTGCCGGAGTTGCCCGCGGAACAGTTGCACCTGGTAGATGTCGGCGGCCTGGAAGCAGATCACGGCGGCGATCGATACGGCGATGACCTCGGCGGGATAGACCCAGCTGAAGCCGGAGAGCGGCATGACATAGCCGACATAGAGCGCGATACCGACGAGGCTGAGCAGCGCGAAGTCGGCCACGCGCACGAAGCCGGCGATCACGATCGGCGAATAGGCGCGGGCGACCTTCTGGTTGACGACCTCGAGCGCGGCGGGCGAGAGCCGGCGACGACGCTCCACGAAAGGTTGGTCAGCGGGTTTCGCCGCGGCGCTGGTCGCGGCATCGAGCATCGAGCGTGCGTTGAGCGGTTCCACGGGCGTCCACGTCCATTTCAAGCACCCGCGGGCCAATAGCGTTGGCGCCCCGGGCGGCATCCCCCGGTCCTTCGATTATCGAACAAATCGGAAGATTTTCTAAAGCGGGCTTAAGGATGGTTAATGATTGGCAAATGCATCGCGATAGCCGGCGATCACGCCGTCGACCATGGCGGCCTGCGAGAAATGCGCCGAGATGCGTTCACGCAAGGACACGGCGCGCTGCGCCGTTGCTGCGGGATCGTCGAGTGCGGCCGCGATCGCCTCGGCCATGGCCTCGGAATTGCTCGGCGCGAACAGGGCCGGACTCTCGGAGCCGAAGATCTCGGGAATGCCGCCGATGCGCGATGCGATCATGGGAATGCCGGCCGCGCCGGCCTCGATCACGACATAGGGCATGGAATCGCCGCGCGAGGGGACGACCAGCAGCCGGCCCTTGGAGAAGCCGTAGCGCGCCTTGACGTGACCAATGAAGCGGATGGCGCCGGACAAACCGAGCTTCTCGACCTGCGCCTTCAACGCCGCCGTCTCCTCGCCGTCGCCGCCGAGCGTCAGCGTGACCTTCTTGCCGCCCTCGTGCAGGCGCGCCACCGCATCGACCAGGAGATCCGCGCCCTTGATGTGCCTGAACTCGCCGACATAGCAGAGATCGGTCGCATCCTCGGCGGTGATAACAGGCTCAAATTCTTCCGGCGTCACGCCGTTGAAGACGCAATGGACCACGCCCTTGGGCGTGCCGACGATGCGTTGATAGGTGTCGCGGGCAAACGCGCTTTCGAACAGGAACAGGTCGGTCGAATCCATCAGCGAGCGCTCGAGTCGCGCGTAAAACTCGCCCTTGAAGGTGTTGAGGGGATAATGCAGCGAACCGCCGTGCGGCGTGTAGATGCGGATGGTGTCGTCGGAGCGTCGCCGCATGCGGATGAAGGCGCCAGCCTTGGCACCGTGGCCGTGCATGACGTCGGGCTTCAGCGTGGCAATCAGGCGCCGCATGCGGAGCCACACCAGGACGTCGTCCGGTGAGGGCTCGCGGCGGATCGCCATCCGGTGCACGCCGAGCTTCAGCCGCGGCGCGAGCTCGGCGAGGGCCTTGTCGGCACGCTCGCCGCCGGTGAGGCTATCGGCGAGGATGCCGACATGATGGCCGCGATCGACCTGGCCGTTGGCGACGTCGAGGATGTGGCGGAAGATGCCGCCGACCGGAGCACGCACGGCGTGCAGGATGCGAAGCGGCCGGTCAGGAGAGGGGGGCATGAATCAAAACCAGCGCTCGACGGCGAATGCCGAACAATTCCTAGGAAAATATCGAGACGGATTAAGGGGCCTCGTGGTTAACAAACGGTGACGCGTGCGCCTGCGCAAGTCGCCGCATGCCGCGATTAACCCAGCGGCAACCTTAATGGAGTGTAATCGCCGGGGTTGAGGTAGCTTAGTGGCGTTGCCCCTGCGGGAGTGTTCGATGCGTTTAGCGTTCTGGCGTGCCGGCAAGGACAAGGCGGTGGTTGCGCGGGCTGTTGCAAAGTCCAAGGCCGAAGTCGCGCCCAAAGCTGACGTCAAGGCTGACGTCCAAGTCGAGCCCAGGATCGAGCGGAAGATCGAGCAGAGGATCGAAGTCAGGCCTGCGCCGATCGTCACGAAGCAGGCCCAAGTCGAATCCGGCGATATCGACCTGCACGCGCTCGGCGCGGCATTGGCACGCAAGCGCGGCTGGATCATCGTGCCGACGGTGCTGGCGCTGGTCGCGTCCTTTGCGATCGTCAATCTCGTCACGCCGCGCTACAAGTCCGAATCGCGCATCCTCATCGACGGCCGCGAGAACGTTTTCCTGCGCCCGAGCAGCGACCGCGCCGAGGAGCGGCAGGCGCTCGACGCCGAGGCCGTCACCAGCCAGGTGCAGCTGGTGCTGTCGCGCGATCTCGCGCGGGAGATCATCAAGAAGAACAAGCTCGCCGAACGCCCCGAATTCGATCCGGTGCTGCAAGGCATCTCGCCGCTGAAGTCGCTGGCCGCGATGATCGGTATCGGCCGTGATCCGTTCTCGATGACGCCGGAAGAGCGCGTGCTCGATGCCTATTACGAGCGCCTGCAAGCCTACGCCGTCGACAAGTCGCGCGTCATCGTCGTCGAATTCCAGTCCGCCGATCCGGATCTTGCCGCCCGCGTCGCCAATTCGATCGCCGACGGCTATCTGGTTCTCCAGCAGAATGCGCGCCAGGACCAGGCCAAGAATGCCAGCCAGTGGCTCGCCGGCGAGATCGAGAGCTTGCGCAAGAAGGTCTCCGACGCCGAGGCCAAGGTGGAGGACTTCCGCTCCAAGTCGAGCCTGTTCATCGGCACCAACAACACCACGCTGTCGAACCAGCAGATGGGCGAGGTGAACACTCAGCTCAACAATGCGCGCTCGCTGAAGGCGGATGCGGAATCCAAGGCTAGGCTGATCAAGGAGATGCTCCAGAGCGGCAAGCCGATCGAGGCATCCGAGGTCGTGAACTCCGAATTGATGCGGCGGCTGTCGGAGCAAAGGGTGACGTTGCGTGCGCAGCTCGCCGAGCAGTCGTCCACGCTGCTCGGCAATCACCCGCGCATCAAGGAGCTGAAGGCGCAGCTTGGCGACCTCGACAATCAGATCCGCGACGAAGCGGCCAAGATTTCCCGCTCGCTCGAAAGCGACGCGCGGATCGCCAGCGGCCGCGTCGATGGCCTGACCGTGAGCCTCGAGCAACTCAAGAAGCAGGCGACCTCGACCAACGGCCAGGACGTCCAGCTCCGCGCACTCGACCGCGAGGCCAAGGCGCAGCGCGATCTGCTGGAAGGCTATCTCGCCAAGTACCGCGAGGCCAATACCCGCGAGACCATCGATACGGCGCCGACCGACGGCCGCATCATCTCGCGCGCCATCGTCTCGAACACGCCGGCCTATCCGAAGAAGCTGCCGATCGTGCTGATCGCGACCATCGCGACGCTGCTGCTCTCGTCCGGCGTCGTCGTCACCGGCGAGCTGTTGCGCCAGACCGCACCGCGCGCTGTGGCCGCGGTCGGCCCGGCGCAGGCGACGGTGCGCCAGGAGTCGCTGGTCCAGCCGCGGGTACAGTCGGTCGTCGAGCCGGACATCGATCCAGCCATTGCTGCAGCCAGCGCTCCAGCCTTGGCAGAGCCCGCGCCGCTGCAGCCGGAGATGGTCAGCGATGTGGACGTCACCGAATTCACCGAGATCGAAAATCTGGCCGACCGCCTGCACGCCGCGGGCGCTGCCGCGAAGAAGGTCACGGTGCTCGGCACCGCTTCCGGCGAAGCCATCACGCTGTCGACCCTGACGCTCGCCCGGCATCTGGCGCGCGAGGCGCGCGTCGTCGTGGTCGATCTCGCCGCGTCCTCGCCGACGATTGCCGCGGTGTCCGTCGATGCTTCGGCGCCCGGCCTTGCCGAGCTGATGCAGGGCGAGGCGTCGTTCGCGCAAATCATCACCCGGGACAAGCTGTCGCGGCTGCATCTCGTCATGGCCGGCCGTCCCGGCTTCGACCGCAGCGTGCTGCAATCGCCGCGGGTGACGCTTGCGATCGACGCGCTGCTGCGCGCCTATGATCACGTGCTGGTCGACGCCGGCAGCGCCTCCGACCTTCCGGCCGAGCTGCTGACGGCGCATGCCCGCGCCGTCGTGGTGCCCGATGCGTCGATGGCGAGCGATGCGCGCACGCTCATGTGCGAGCAGCTGAAGGCGGTCGGCTTCAGCGAGGTGACGATGCTGAGCAAGCCGGTGCAGGCTTCCGATGCGGTCGACGCGCCGCGCGTGGTGGCGGCGTAGGCGTTTCTTTCTCTCTCCGCGCACTCGGAATCGTAGGGCGGGCAAAGGCGCGTTCGCGCCGTGCCCACCACCTATCCGATACAGTAACAGAAGACGTGGGCACGCTTCGCTTTGCCCACCCTACGATATCGGCGTTCGCGGAGAGGCTTTACCCGAACGCCTGCCGCAGCCGCCTGGCCAGATCAAACAGCATCTGGTTTTGCTTCACCAGCCGCTTGCCGTGGCTGAGCGAGGACATCGCCATCGCCGCGAGCTTGCCGCGCGAGGTCAGCGGAACGAAGCTGTCGAAGATGTCCTCGTCGTCCTTGCAGAACATCCGCTTGTAGTCGTCCGAACCGATGCCGAGGTCGAGCGAGCGGTAACCGCGCTCGCCGTAGCGATCGATGATGTAGCGCATCAGGATCAGCCCGGGGCTGTAGCGGGCGTGTTCGGACATCGTGTAGGTATTGAACATCATCGAGAAGCGCTCGCCGTCGGCGACGCCGGCGAAGATGGCGATCACCTCGTCGTCGCATTCCAGCGCATGGATGTCGATGACGCGGCCTTCGCCACGCGGCGCAAGGCAGGCGCTGCGGACGAACTGTTCGACGCCCGGCTCGGCGAAGACGTTCGGGAGCTTCTGTTCTGCCATCCGCACCGGCTTGACGCGGAAGAACCAGTCGAGCAGGCGGGTGACGTCCGCGTCTGACGTGGCAAGGTGATAACGATAGCCGGCGAGCGCCTGGAGCTTCTTTTCCTTGCTCTTGAGGCGGCGGCGGAAGGAATTGCTGATCCGCGATGCCGGCGGCCCGCCCGGCTCCATCACCAGTTGCGGACAGCCGTTGATCGCGCTCTGTCGCGGCAGAGCTGCAAACGGGTTCTCCTGGCCGTGCCAGCGCAGCGGCTGCTGCGTCAGCACGAGCACGTCGACGTGCTCGCGGAGCGGCGCAAGCAGCACCTCGATATCGGTGGCAGTGGCCTGTGCGGCGCACTCGGCGTTCCACAGGCCCATGTTGAAGGTCGTATGCTTGCCGCCCATGAAGCACGCCGTGCGCACGCCGCGGCTTTGGCGCAGCGAGAGCGGCAGCAGCATCAGTGGCGTGTGATCGGCGTCGCGGCCGATCACGATGAAGGGCCGCGCGCCCTCGCGCTCGCCGACCAGTCGCTGCCAGGGGCTCAGCAGATCAAACCGCTGATAGGGCGTGAAGAGATGGCCGGGCTCCTCGAAGGCGCGCCAGACCGCTTCTGCGGCGCCGAGATCGGTGACGATATCGACATGCGCGATACGGCTCGCTTTCGACCGCGCTGGCGCTTCTGCCGTCCGGCTTTGCATCGCCGCAGCCATGGTCATTCGCGAAACCTGTCGAGAAATCAAAATAGACGTAATTCGGCCTGTGGCCGACCTTTGCAAAGAAATGTCAACAAAGGGTAAGGACAATAGAGAGGGAACGGGCGCCTTGAGGGCGCGAAGGGTCAAGATATTGGCATCCGACGACAGATGGCTGGAACGGCTGCGCCTCGAGCTGGCCTGGTTCACCGGCCAGGCCGCGCTGCGCAGTCGCGGTGCCGGCGCCATCCTGCGCTTTGCGCGGGTGCGGCCACGGCGGCGCGGCGGATTTCAGCCGCTGCGCGCGAACGAGATCACGCCGCAATTTCTCGACCGCGCCATTCGCGCTTTGAAGCGCTGGAATTATGATTTTCTCGGCATGGACGAGGTCTGCCGGCGCGCGGTGACGCTGCCGGAGAAGCGGCGTTTCGTGGCGCTCACTTTCGACGGCGCGAACAAGGAGCTGATCGACTTTGCCTACCCGGTGCTGGCGCATCACGCCGTGCCCTTCACGATCTACGTACCCACCGCGTTTCCCGACGGCGTCGGACAGGCCTGGTGGCTCGGGCTTGAACAGGTGATCG
The DNA here is from genome assembly GCF_036247985.1 of Bradyrhizobium sp. TM239. Classification (NCBI taxonomy): domain Bacteria; kingdom Pseudomonadati; phylum Pseudomonadota; class Alphaproteobacteria; order Hyphomicrobiales; family Nitrobacteraceae; genus Bradyrhizobium; species Bradyrhizobium sp. TM239. Next base: position 144,132 of record NZ_BTIR01000007.1, read on the forward strand.
CGCGCGAGAGCCGCATCAGCCTGATGATGGGCGAGAAGGAGCAGCGTTTCACCGTCACCGACAATGCCGGGAAGCAGGCGCTGTTCTCGCATCTCGAGAGCTGGCTGCGTTCACTGCCGCCGGCGGAACTGTCGGTCGCGATCGCCGATCTCTGCACGCGCTACCGGATCGATCTCGCCGCGCTCTCGCGCGAAGCGTCGATGGATTGGGAGGATCTGGCGAAGCTCGCCGCCGATCCGCTCGTCACGATCGGCAGCGCGACGGTCAACTATCCTGTTCTGGCCAACATGAAGGATGCCGCAGCGCTGCGCGAGATGACGATGGGCAAGGCGGTCGCGGAATCGGCGTTTCACCGCGACATCAGCCATCTGGCCTTTCCGTTCGGCGATCGCACCTCGTTCCGGCGCAGCCACGTCATGATGGCGGAGGAGGCCGGCTTTGCCAGCGCGGTGTCGACGATCCCGGGCATCGTCGATGCACAGGGGCGGACCAATCTGCGCGCGCTGCCGCGGATTTCCTGGGACGGCCGGGTGCGCTCGCTGCGCATGCTGCGCGTGCTGGTGTCAGGCGTCGCCTTTGCGCCGGTGAAGCCGACCGCTACGAGCCAGACTTGACGCGATCGGGCCGCTGCATCCAGCTCACGATCGGCATCGCCGGCAACACCCAGCCCATGCCGACCACGACGTAATAGATCGCCTGCCGCCAGCCGGATTCGGCGATCCACGGCATCTGCGCCGCCGCCATGCCGAGCAGCGCCCAGACGGTGGCCAGCACCAGGAGCAGGATGGCGCCGAGGAACTTGCGGGTGCGGATCGTCATGGCGGATGTCGCGCTTTCTTGCGTAACTTGCGCTGCGGAAGCGGGGGACTATAAGGGGCACACAGTCCGGTTCAAGCTTGGTTTTTGCCCCGAATGACGACGATTTCCGCCCCGTCCGAGCCGCATCGCGCCGTGCGCTGGTGGCTGATCTCCGTCGCCGCGCTGATTGCGCTGATGGTGCTGGTCGGCGGCGCGACGCGGCTGACGGAATCCGGCCTCTCGATCGTCGAATGGAAGCCGGTGACGGGCAGCGTGCCGCCGCTCTCGGAGGCGCAGTGGACCGAGGCGTTCGAGGCCTACAAGAGGATCCCGCAATATCGCGAGCTCAACGCGGGCATGAGCCTGTCGGAGTTCAAGCAGATTTTCTGGTGGGAATGGAGCCACCGGCTGCTCGGCCGTTTCATTGGCGTCGCCTATCTCTTGCCGTTCCTGTTCTTCCTGTGGCGCGGTGGCCTGTCCGGTGAATTGAAGCGCAGGCTGTGGCTGCTGTTCGCGCTCGGCGGGCTCCAGGGCGCGGTCGGCTGGTGGATGGTCGCCTCGGGTCTCACCGAGCGGGTCGAGGTGTCGCAATATCGGTTGGCGACGCATCTGCTGCTCGCGCTGCTGATCTTCGCGGGCATCGTCTGGACGGTGCGGCGGCTTGCCGAGCGGCCGCAGATCGCGGTGCCCGCGCGGTTGCGCTTCACGAGCGCGCTGCTGCTCGTCGTGACGTTCGTGCAGATCTATTTCGGCGCGCTGGTTGCGGGCCTGCGCGCGGGGCGCGCCTACAACACCTGGCCGCAGATCGACGGGGCGTTCATTCCCTCGGCCGAGCGGCTGTGGTTCGAGACGCCCTGGTGGCGCAACATGTTCGACAATGTGCTGACGGTGCAGTTCGAGCACCGCATGACCGCCTATGCGCTGTTCGCGCTGGCCGCGCTGCATGCGATCGACGCAGTGCGTTCACGAGCGGGTGCTGCGGCAAGCGGCGCGCTCTGGCTGTTCGCGGCGGTGAGCCTGCAGGCAGTGCTCGGCATTCTCACGCTGCTCAACCAGGTGCCGATCGACCTCGCGCTGTCGCACCAGGCGGTCGCGATCGTCGTGCTGATGCTCGCGGTGATGCAGGTGGAGCGGCTCGCTTCGCGGCAATCTGCAGAGGCGCAGCCGCGCGCGGTTCCCGCTGGCCAGCCCGGCTGATCAGATCAGCAATAGCCGTAGATGCCGCACGCGTAGGGCAGGCGCCAGAAATAGTCGACCTGCTTCCCGCCGTAATACGCGCCCTGATAGTCGTAATCCCAGGGACGGCCGTAATAGCCCGGCAGCGTGTGGGACCCCGGGAGCAGTGGCGTGCCCGGCAGGTTGCGGATGTAGCTGCGGATACCATAGGCCGGCGAGATCAGCGCATCCGGATCAGTCTCGACGTAAACCTTGGGCGGCTCCTGTGGTGCAACGGCCCGCCGCTTCGGCGTGGCCGGCAAGTCCGCAGCGAGCGCGCTTGAAACCGTCAGCATCGCCGCAAGGGCAGGCACCATCCAGCGCAGCATCGTCAGCTCCGAATCAAAGGGGCGATCCAAGGATGATGTATGCGGCAGATATGGTTAATGACTGTTAACCGGGGAGCAAAACAGCACCCTGTCATTCCGGGGCGGTGCAAAGCACCGAACCCGGAATCCAGAGGTCATTGTTTCACTTCGAGATTCCGGGTTCGCGCTTCGCGCGCCCCGGAATGACGCTGATGCTAGGTGCCCAGCGCCTGCTCCAGATCGGCGATCAGGTCTTCCTTGTCCTCGATGCCGATCGAGAGCCGCACCACGTCGGGACCGGCACCGGACTTGATCTTGGCGGCGTCGTCGAGCTGGCTGTGCGTGGTGGAGGCCGGATGGATCACCAGCGAGCGGGTGTCGCCGACATTGGCCAGGTGCGAGAACAGCTGCAGCTTCGACACCAGGTTGACGCCGGCGTCATAGCCGCCCTTCAGGCTGAAGGTGAACACGGCGCCTGCGCCCCTCGGCGCGTATTTGCGCGCGAGCTGGTTATACTTGTCGCTCGCAAGGCCCGCGTAGCTGACCGAGGCCACCGCCGGATGGCCGGCGAGGAATTCGGCGACCGCCTTTGCATTGTCGCACTGCTTCTGCATGCGCAGCGGCAAGGTCTCGATGCCGGTCAGGATCATGAAGGCGTTGAACGGCGACAGCGCAGGGCCGAGGTCGCGCAGGCCGAGCACGCGGCAGGCGATCGCGAAGGCGAAATTGCCAAAGGTCTCCTGCAGGCGGATGCCGTGATATTCCGGCCGCGGCTCCGACAGCATCGGATATTTGCCGCCGGTGGACCAGTCGAACGTACCGGCATCGACGATGATGCCGCCGAGCGAATTGCCGTGGCCGCCCAGGAACTTCGTCAGCGAGTGCACGACGATGTCGGCGCCGTGGTCGATCGGGCGGATCAGGTAAGGCGAGGCCAGCGTGTTGTCGACGATCAGCGGCACGCCCGCCTTCCGCGCCACCGTCGAGATCGCCTCGATGTCGGTGATGCTGCCGGCCGGATTGGCGATGGACTCGATGAAGATGGCTTTGGTGCGCGGCGTCACCGCGCGCCCGAAGCTCGCGATGTCGTCGGGATCGGCCCACACCACGTTCCAGCCGAAGCTCTTGAAGGCGTGCGTGAACTGGTTGATCGAGCCGCCATAGAGCTTGCGTGCCGCGATGAACTCGTCGCCGGGCTGCATCAATTGCTGCAATACCACGACCTGCGCGGCATGGCCCGAGGCCACCGCCAGCGCGGCCGTGCCGCCTTCGAGCGCGGCGACGCGCTCTTCCAGCACCGCGTTGGTGGGATTGCCGATGCGCGTATAGATGTTGCCGAACGCCTGCAGGCCGAACAGCGAGGCGGCGTGGTCGGCATCGTTGAACACGAATGAGGTCGTTTGATAAATCGGGGTCGCGCGCGCACCGGTGGTGGGGTCGGGCTGTGCACCGGCATGCACGGCGAGGGTTGAAAATCCCGGAAGGCGATCGCTCATTGAGGGCGTCCTGTTCTCTTGGTCTGAAATCGCGCGGCATGCTGATGGGCGCCGCGCTTCCCGTCAAGGCGGCGCTTCACATCAAGATCATTTGGGAATGATCCTGCTACGCATTGTCGCGTAGGCGAAACGAATCCCTCGCGATTGCGTCAGCTTTGCTCGCTCTTGTTTTTTGCCGCGCGATCGGACGCTGCGGTGTCGCCGCCGCCGACGCTCATCCGATTGAGAGATAGCCGCATGCCTTGCGTCGGTGCCGGCGGGCGCTTGGAGCTGAGCGTGCGCGAATTCACGCCCATCCAGGAGATCTCGGACGACAGACGGCCATATTCGATCTTGGGGCAGCGGTTCATCACCACCTTGATACCGACCGACTCGGCTTTCGCTGCCGCCACGTCGTCACGTGCGCCAAGCTGCATCCAGATCACCTTCGGCAGCGGATCGAGCGTGAGCGCTTCCTCGACGACAGGCATGATGTGGCTGGAATTGCGAAAGATGTCGATCATGTCGACGGGACGGCCGATGTCGGAGAGCGAGGCAACGAACGGCTTTCCGAGCAGCTCCTTACCGACATGGCCGGGGTTGACCGGGATCATGTCGTAGCCGCGCTGCGCCAGATATTTGAACGCGAAATAGCTCGGCCGCACGTTGACCGGCGAGGCGCCGACCATCGCGATCGACTTCACGCCATTGAGGATGGCGCGGATGTAATTGTCGGGATAGGCGTCGTGGTTCATCTTTTTCTTTCCGTCATTCCGGGGCGCACCATAGTTCGGCTCTGCGAGCCGCCCCGGAATGACGATGCTGGTGTTTCACTCATCCCGCCATGTCGGCGTGCGCTTCTCGATGAAGGCGCCGATGCCTTCCTCGGCGTCGCGCGCCATCATGTTCTCGGTCATCACCTCTGCCGCATAGCGATAGGCCTCCGCAAGGCTCATCTCGGCCTGACGATAGAAGGCTTCCTTGCCGAGCTTGACGGTATAGGCGGATTTCAGCGCGACCTGCTGCGCGAGCTCGATCGCGGCGCCGAGTTCGGTGCCGGCGGGGACCACGCGGTTGATGAGGCCGATCTCGCGGGCGCGCGCGGCCGTGACAGGCTCGCCCGTCAGCAGCATCTCCATGGCCTGCTTGCGCGGCACGTTGCGCGACAGCGCCACCATCGGCGTCGAGCAGAACAGGCCGATGTCGACGCCGGGCGTCGCGAACTTGGCGTCCTCCGAGGCGATGGCGAGATCGCAGCTTGCCACGAGCTGGCAGCCGGCCGCGGTCGCGATGCCCTGGACGGCCGCCACCACGGGCTTGGGCAGGTGCACGATGGCCTGCATCATCGCGCTGCAGGCGGTCATCATCTCGGCGAAGAAGGCGCGGCCGCGATCGGGGTCAGTGCGGCGCGCGGTCAGCTCCTTCATGTCGTGGCCGGCGGAGAAGGCGGGGCCGTTGGCGGCGATCACGACGCCGCGGACGGCCTTGTCATCGCGGATCTCGTTGAGCTCCGCATGCAGGCTGGCGATCATCGCCGCCGACAGGCTGTTGCGCGCGGCCGGGCGGTTCAGCGTCAGGACGGCGATCGGGCCTACGGTCTCGCGCAGCAGGATCGGCGGTTCCGGGGAGGGGGCGCGGGCAGCCTGGGCGGACATCGAAGCGTTTCCGTTGGATTATTGCATTTGAATGACGCAGATAACTTAATGTAACAGGGCAGGTGAAGCGAGGGTGGGGAACAGCATGGCGTTAGCGAAAATGAGCGTGGCAGAGGTCGAGCAGTTCCTCCGCCACGAGTTTCCCCAGGCGTTCAGCGGCGACGACATCACGATTGAAAGCGCGGACGGCCAGACCTGCCTTTTGCGCCAGCGCTACAGCGAAAGGATGCTGCGGCCGGGCGGAACCGTGTCCGGGCCGACGCTGATGGCACTTGCCGATTTCGCGATGTACGTGGTGCTGCTGTCTGCGATCGGGCCGGTCGGGCTCGCCGTGACCACCAATCTCAACATCAACTTCCTGCGCAAGGGCGGGCCCGGGCAGGACGTGCTGGCGGAGGCGCGGCTGCTCAAGCTCGGCAAGCGGCTGGCGGTCGGGGAGGTAAAACTGTTGTCCGGCACCTCGCCCGATCCGATCGCCCATGTCACCTCGACCTATTCCATTCCAAATGTTTGAGCTTTTTGCAGGTAATATAGCACCATATTTTTAAGCCATTGATATTGCGGTGCTAATTTCCGTCTTCGGGCATTGACCGTTGCGCGTCTCTTCTCTAGAAAACCGCGCAGTCCGGCGCGGTGTTCGCGCCGATGCTCCCCGTCCACGGAAACTCTGACATGAAAACCTTTTCGGCAAAGCCGGCTGAGGTGACGAAGAAGTGGGTGCTGATCGACGCCAAGGGTCTGGTCGTCGGCCGCCTCGCCACCATCGTCGCCATGCGCCTGCGCGGCAAGCACCTCCCGACCTACACCCCGCACGTTGATTGCGGCGACAACGTCATCATCATCAATGCGCAGCATGCGGTCCTCACCGGCCGCAAGCGCGAGCAGAAGACCTATTACAAGCACACCGGCTATGTCGGCCACATCAAGGAGCGCACCGCGCGCCAGATCCTCGAGGGCAAGCATCCCGAGCGCGTGCTCGAGAAGGCCGTCGAGCGCATGATCCCGCGTGGCCCGCTCGGTCGCGTGCAGATGGGCAACCTCCGTGTCTACGGCGGGGCCGATCATCCGCACGAGGCGCAGCAGCCCGAGAAGATCGACATCGCCAAGTTGAACCGCAAGAACACGAGGGCCGCATAACATGGCCGAATCCATCCAGTCGCTCGACCAGCTCTCGCAGCTCAAGACGGCGGCGGCGCCCGATGCGCCCAAGCACGAGAAGAAGGTCGACAAGTTCAACCGCGCCTATGCCACCGGCAAGCGCAAGGACGCGGTCGCCCGCGTCTGGATCAAGCCGGGCGCCGGCAAGGTCACCGTCAACTCGCGCGAGGTCGAGGTCTATTTCGCCCGTCCCGTGCTGCGCATGATGATCGAGCAGCCGTTCTCCGTGGCCCAGCGTTCGGGCCAGTACGACGTGATCTGCACGGTTGCCGGCGGCGGCCTGTCCGGCCAGGCCGGCGCGGTCCGTCACGGCATCTCCAAGGCGCTGACCTATTTCGAGCCGGAGCTGCGAAGCGTGCTCAAGAAGGGCGGCTTCCTGACCCGCGACTCCCGCGTGGTCGAGCGCAAGAAGTACGGCAAGGCCAAGGCCCGCCGGTCCTTCCAGTTCTCGAAGCGTTAATCGCTTTCGTCACATTCGCCGCGAAAGCGGCTTCAATGAGATGCAAAAGGGCGCTGATTTCAGCGCCCTTTTTGTTGTTCGTTTGTATGCAAATTGATGGCGTGTTTCCCGAAAACTTGGGCTCGCGCGAAAACCTGAATGGAACTCGCGGGACATAGCGTCGCATCTGGAAGGGCGCGCAAGTCGGCTGGGCCGATCGCGTAACTGCTATGTCTAAGAGGGGGCCGACATGATGTCGCTCGATAGCATCACGCTCTATTTGGTTGCCACCATGGTTGCCGCACTGCTCGGCGCCATGATGGTATTCTTCGGCAGGCAGGAGAACAGTCCTGCCCTGAAATGGTGGGGCACCGCCTATCTGCTCGGTGCCGCCTCCGTCGCGCTGTGGACCGCGGCCGGCGACCGGCTGGGCCCGCATCTCTATCTGGCTTTAAATGCCGTCGGCTTCGTCGCCTGCGGCATGGTGTGGAATGCGGCGCGCGTCTTCCACGGCCGCAAGCCGAACTGGCCCGGCCTCGTGCTCGGTGCGCTGGCCTGGGTCGCCGCCGTCACGGTGCTCGACCCCGAGGCATCCATGTTTCGGATGATCATCGGCGCCGGCATCGTCTCGGTTTACGCGGCACTGACCGCCAGCGAGCTCTGGACCGAACGGCGCAAGAGCGTGCAGCGGCGCTGGCCGGCCTTCGTGATGCCAGTGATGCATGGCTGCGTGTTGATGCTGCCGGTCCTGATCGGCAGCTTCCTGCGTCCGCACGATGCCGGCTTCTCGTCGAGCATCTGGGTCACCGTGTTCGCGGTCGAGCTGATCCTCTACGCCGTCGGCACCGTGTTCGTGATCTTCATGCTGGTGTCGGAGCGCACCGTGACCGCGCACCGCACCGCCGCGTCGACCGATCCCCTGACCGGCATGCTCAACCGCCGCGGCTTCTCGGAAGCCTGCGGCCGCGTGATCGAGCGCGAGGCCAAGGCCGGACGTCCCGTCACCGTGATGATTTTCGACATCGATCACTTCAAGTCGATCAACGACCGCTTCGGCCACCCCGCTGGCGACGAGATGCTGAAGCTGTTCTCGACCGTCGTCGTCAGTAATCTGCGCATCACCGACATGTCGGGCCGTATCGGCGGCGAGGAGTTCGCAGCGCTGCTGCCGTGTTCGCTGGAGGAGGGCGTGCTGGTCGCCGAGCGTGTGCGCGAGGCGTTCGAGACGTCCGGCGTCGTGGTCGATGAAGGCCCGGTCGACACCACCGTCAGCATCGGCGTCGCCGGCGGGCCCGCCGGCACCGAGCTCGAGGTGCTGCTGGCTTCGGCCGACACCGCACTCTACCAGGCCAAGCGTGGCGGCCGTAACCGCGTCGAGGCGGCGGAGGAGCTGCCGCTGTCGCTGGAGAATTGGCGCCGCCAGAGCGCCGCGCGGATCAGTGCGCCGCAGCCGCGTCCGGCCACCGCCTGAGACGCGAGGCAGCACCCGCGGTAATCCCCTGTTTACCATTCGATCCCTACCATTGCGGTCATGGAATCGATCCGTCGACAGAACCCGCAAGCTGCCCTGATGTCGCTCGAAGCCGCTGCGGCCTCGGCACGCAGCGGTTTCGCCTGTCTGTTCTCGACCGCGGACGAATACGAGAGCGCGCTGATCACCGAGCGCCGCGCACAGGGGCGTTACACGCAAGGCCGCCGCAGCTACTGGCCGCTCGCGCTGTTCATCGGCTGCGCCCTGATCGTGGCGGGCACCGCTCTGCTGCTGATCTGAGAGATCTGCATTTTTTGGCCGACCAGGGCGCCGTTTCGGCGCCTTTTTCTTTTTTGCTGCCTGCGCTAGACACGCCCATCGAACAAAAAGGGTGGAAACCGATGATCACCGAGATCGCGCAAATCGACGTCAAGCCGGGCAGCGAGAAGGACTTCGAGGCCGCTGTCGCCAAGGCCAAGGCCGCCTTCGGCCGTTCCAAGGGCTTTCACGGCTTCGAGCTGCACAAATCGATCGAGAAGCCGCAGCGCTACCGGCTGATGGTGAAATGGGCGACGCTGGAGAACCACACCGTCGATTTCCGCGGCTCGGAGAATTTCACCGAATGGCGCGGCCTCGTCGGCCAGTATTTCGCCTCGCCCCCGGAGGTCGAGCACACCGAGACCGTGCTGACGACCTGAGAGTCACGCTGCCTCCGCCAGCGGCGGCGCCTCATACGTCTTGAAATGGTCGATCATGACCTTGGCGATGGCGACCAGCGGCAGGGCTAGCGCGAGGCCCCAGATGCCGAACACGACGCCGAGCACGATCTGGAACGCGAACAGGGTGGCCGGCGGGATGTCCAGCGCCTGCCGCTGCAGGATCGGCGTCAGCACGTAGCTCTCCATGGCGTGCACGCCCATGAAGAGCAGAAAGGCCGATAGCGCCGGGATCCAGCCCGAGGCGAGGCTCGCCAGCACCACGACGACGCCCGCGATGATGGCTCCGATGGTCGGGATGAAGGCGAGCAGGCCGGCCTGAATTCCCAGGATGAACGAGCTGGGGATGCCAATAATGGCAAGCCCGATCCAGGTCACCACGCCGACCGCGAGCATCACGATGATCTGCGCGATCAGCCAGCGCTCCAGAGTCTCAGCTGTGCGATCGATGATGAGGGCGACGCGGGTGCGATGCCTGGCCGGCGCCAGGAACAGCAGGCCGTCGTGATAGACGGCGGGCTGGGCGGCGAAGGCGAAGCCCAGGAACAGCACGATGAAGATGTTGCCCACACCGTGGATGGTGCCGAGCAGCAGCTTGAAGGTCTGGCTCACGATTGCCCCGCCGCTGGAGGCCAGCGCGCCCGCGCCGGGCAGGGGACCGCGCGAGGGCGCAGCCGGTGCGGGTGCCGCCTCCGACGGCGTATTGGCCGAGGAATCGGTCGCGCCGTTGCCGAAATCGAAGAAGCTGGTGTCGATACCGTGGCTGTCCAGGAAGGACTTCACATTTCCGATCTGCGACTTGATGGTCTTGCTCAGCAGCGATGCCTGTTCGGCGATGGTGGCGCCGCCGAGATAGGCGATGCCGGCCAGCATCAGGGCGAGCGCGGTGCAGACGATCGCGAGCCGCACCGGATGCGGCAGGGGCACACGGCGGCCGAGCGCGCCCGTCAGCGCGTTGAGGCCGAGACCGAGCAGCATGCCGGTGAAGATCAGCAGCAGGGTGGCGGCGAAATACCAGGTGAAGGCGAGCAGCGCGGTGAACAGCACGACGCCGATACCCCCGACCGAGATCGCCCAGGCGAGGTCGCCGCGGGTCCGGGAGCGTTCATCTCTAGACATGGTCACATCGGGTCCTTTTCAGCGCAATGCGCGCTGCACTCTCCGGGCAAACGCGCTTCGGATCAAGGCCGCGTCAACGCGCTGGTTTGACGTCGGCGCGCCGACGGTGCAGAGCGATGAGCAAAGAGCAATGGGGGCGGTTTGAGCTTCATCAGCAAATGGGCCGGTCTGCTCGGGCTTCTGGCCGTGCTCGTGGTCGGCGACCAGATCCGGATCAACCGGCCCGGCCACAAATTTCGTCTCACGGTCGAGGTCACGACGCCTGACGGGATCAAGGCCGGATCCGGCGTTCTGGCCGTCGTGCCGGACCGCAACTATAACCGCGGCGGCCGCACCACGATGCGCGGAGAGGCCGTGTTCGTCGACCTCGGCCAAGACGGCGCCAAAGGCAAGAATCTGGTGGCATTGCTGGCGCACCGGCAGGACGCCAAGCTGGACTTCGACGACATCAACTATGTCGCGCTCCGTGCCTATGGCGCCGCGCGCGGCAACCGCGTCTCGTTCAACGATATCCACCGGCAGACCGGCGTTGTCCCGGTGCAGGCAGACCTCGTGCCGGTGCTCGTGAGCTTTGGCGATCCCCACGATCCCAACACGGCGCGCCTTGTCGCCGGCGACCATGCGGAGGCGGTTCTGGGCCAGGGCTATGCGGTCCGTGGCCTCACGGTCGAGGTCGTGCCCAACGGGTTCTGGCCGATCGATTTCGGTGGGGTGCTCGGAGAGCCCGTGACGCGCGGCATCGATGCGAAACTGCCCTGGCTGGCCGCCCCGGGCGATCCGGCGGCAACCGCATTGCAGGCCGCCGGGCTGCCCGCCGGGGGCGAGGCCCGGGAGGCATTTGCGCGAAAATAGCATTGCCGTCCCGCGATCCCTTCTGTTGAATTTGTTCCAGCCCAAGGGCATGTTTGGAGAATCTTCTTATCGGCGAGGCGCGGAACGACAGATGAGAAAGCCGGTCGTCGGCGTGATCGGGAATGCCCATCGCGTCGAAAATCGATTTCAGGTCCAGATGGTCGGCGAGCGCAATTTGCGCGCCGTGGCCGAGGTTTCCGGTGGCCTGCCGATGATGTTCGCGGGCGCGCCTGATATCACCGATATCGGCGCGCTGCTCGACGTGGTCGACGGCATCGTGCTCACCGGCGCCCGCGCCAACGTCCATCCGACCCGCTTCAATGTCGACCCGTGCGAGCGCCACGAGCCGTACGATATCCATCGCGACGAGGTGGCGCTGGCGCTTTCGGTCGCCTGCGTCGCCCGCGGCGTGCCGCTGTTCGGCATCTGCCGCGGCCTCCAGGAGATGAACGTCGCCTTCGGCGGCTCGCTGCATCCCGAGATCCGCGAGATTCCCGGCCGCATGAACCATCGCATGCCCCGGCTCGAGAATGGCGAGATCCACCCCGATCCGACCGTGGTGTTCGCCGACCGTCACGACGTCGAGCTGACGCCGGGCGGGGCGTTCGCAAAACTGCTCGGCTGCGAGAAGATCAGGGTCAATTCGCTGCACGGCCAGGGCATCCTCGATCCCGGCAAGCGCGTGCTGATCGAGGGCGTCGCCGAGGACGGCACCATCGAGGCGATCCGGATCGCGGAAGCCCCGACCTTCGCGCTCGGCGTGCAATGGCACGCCGAATACGATCCCCAGCGCAATCCGGTCAACCGCAAGCTGTTCGAGGCCTTTGGCGAAGCGCTGGTCGCGCGGCAGCGCGCGGCGGCGTAGGCCACGCTCGTGTCCCGGACAAGCTGCAACGCGGATGCGTTGCGGCGCAGAGCCGGGACCCAGCGTCGCCCCGCGCACTGCTGCGACATGGGCCCCGGCTCTGCAGCGCACCGCTAAGGGGCGCTGCGCCGCGTCCGGGGCACAAGAGGGGACTTCGTAGGATGGGTAGAGCGAAAGCGAAACCCATCGTGCCCTGTTTTGCGCCGATACATGATGGGTTTCGCAAGAGCTCTACCCATCCTACGGCCTTGCTGGATTGCTTCGTCGCAAGAGTTCTTCGCAATGACAGCGCAAGGTGCATCGTCGGAATCCTCCGCTTTCAGCTCAACTTGCAGACACGCCTTCGCAGTCTCGCGGCGTGTTTCGCCCGAGGCTTGCTGTCGTTCGCGCTCCTTGAAGGCCAAAGGGCGCAGGGAAGGCCGGGCGCCGGCGGCACCCGCAAGTCCGTGCGCGACGAAGATGCACACGGGGTGGACCACAGGTGTGCCGGTCGCCCGGCCTTCCCTGCGCGGATGGTTTTAACGGTGTCCTTCGTGCTCTCCTCGGGGAGCGTTGCACTATTGCCCCCGTCGCCTTGCGGATGGCTGATGCGCGTGCCCGGTCGGGTCGCCGCATCACCGCAAGCCTTGACGCACAGACCCCGGGCGTCAGGACCACACGACTTCTCCGTCCGCGGACGATCCCGCCGGAATACCCGAGGGCTTGCGTGTGCTCGCCCCCAGGCCTCGACGAAACCGCTGTGACCGCGCCGTGTCGTATCGCGTCGCCTGAGGACTCACGGTTGCCCGCCCTGTCATCATGCTGAGCCGCGCCGGCGCTACCGCGTCCACCGCCACCCGGCCCGCATCTCGTGACGATCGCGAAGCGCCCTTTGGCAGAGGCCGGGATGGGCGAGGGTATGCCACAAATCCGAAATTCGGGAAAGTGGAATATTTTTGCGCCAAGGGCTTGACCGGGTGTTTTGCCCGACGCCTCTCCGGGAGTGATCCCCGTCGCTGACGGAAGCGGACCGGAAGGGATTGCGCTATCCCAATGCGGGGAGCCGGTTTATCGGAAAGACTTGTTTGATGGGTTTGGCAGATACAACTAAAGTTCTATCCCGAGACGGAGACTGACTTCATGAGCAGACCTGCGAAGACCGAAAGCGAACTGATCGCCATGGCGAAGGCCGAATTGAAGGTTCACGCCGACTGTCCCGATGGAATGATAATTTCGATCCTCCGCGACGGTGATTCCTGGGAGTTTCGAGCCAGCGCGGATCGGGCCACCTCGGATCGGCCCGGCTACCCTGAATGCGTCGCCATGCTCGTCCAGATCGGCGATCACCTCTGCAAGCAGTACGACGTCGAGGGTTAAGCGCCTCGTCAAGGGCAATCCGTCCGAGAGCCGGATTGCTAGCTGCCCCGCGTAGAGCGACCAAATTGGACACAGCGACCCATTTTTGAGGGCGCTGCGGCAAGTTGTCCATTTTTTTTGTTGACCCCGAAATTGCTGACGGTAAAGGTGCCTTGCTTCACGCGCCGCTGAGACCGGAGCATGTCTCGGCGAAAACCGACAACAAGAACGAGCGGAAGCATCAGGAGGGTGAACCAGCTCCCGCGCAGAAATGGAGGCTGCTGACGCAGCACCATGGTCCTGCTCGTTTGGGGGCAGCACTCAGCGAGCGGGGAAAAGATATCGATGCGCCCATTGTTGGCGGTGAGTACAGCTATCGACTGGCTGAACGAAAAGGTCGGCAACGTCTGCAACATTCTGGTGCTCGCAGCCTGCGTGGTCAGCGCTGCAAATGCGATGATCCGGTATGCCTTCAGCTACAGCTCCAACAGCTGGCTCGAGACGCAGTGGTATATGTTCGCCGTCGTCGTGATGTTCGGCTCGTCCTATACTTTCAAGCGTAACGAGCATGTCCGCGTCGAAATCATGTACCTCATGCTTTCCGAACGCGGCCAGCTGTGGCTCGACCTGATCGGGACATTGGTTTTCCTCGTCCCGGCGTGCCTGCTCCTCAGCTACCTCTCATGGGCGATGTTCCACAACTCGTTCATCATCGGCGAAATGTCCAACAATGCCGGCGGCCTCCTCCGGTGGCCGATCAAATTTGTCCTGCCGGCGGGATTCTTCATGCTGGCTTTGCAAGGCGTCTCGGAGGCCATCAAACGCATTGCGGCCTTGCGTGGTGAAGTCACGATCGATGCGAAATACGAGCGGCCGACCCAATGATCACGATTGAAATGATGCCGCCGATGATGTTCGGCGGGCTGGTCCTGGCCATGCTGATCGGATTTCCGGTCGCCTTCACGCTGGCCGCTCTCGGGCTTTCGTTCGGATTTCTCGCGATCCATGAGGGATTTTTCGGGTTCAGCTTCCTCCAGGCCATCCCGGAGCGCATCTACGGCAGCGTTCTGGCCAACGAGCTGCTGCTGGCAATTCCTTTCTTCACGTTCATGGGCTCGATCCTCGAACGATGCGGCCTCGCCGAGGATATGCTGGATTCAATGGGGCAGTTGTTCGGCCCCATTCGCGGCGGCCTCGGCTATTCCGTGATCATCGTCGGCTTCATCCTCGGTGCCATCACGGGCACCGTGGCGGCGCAGGTCATTGCGATGGCGCTGATCTCGATGCCGGTGATGATCCGGTACGGCTACAATATGCGCTACATCACCGGCGTGCTCGCAGCCTCCGGCACCATTACCCAGCTGGTGCCTCCCTCGCTGGTTCTGATCGTGCTCGCGGACCAGCTCGGGAAGTCGGTCGGCGATATGTATCTGGGCGCCTGGGGCCCCTCGATCCTCCAGATCGCACTGTTCGCCGGCTACACGTTTGCGCTGAGCGTGATCAAGCCGGGCCACGTCCCGGCCGTGCCCAAGGAAGCAAGGACGCTCAAGGGCTGGGCGCTCTGGCGCAAATGCCTTTTGGGCATCATCCCGTCCGCCGTTCTGATCTTCGTGGTGCTCGGCACGATGATGCTGGGCCTGGCCACCCCGACCGAAGCAGGCGCGATGGGCGCCGTCGGCGCGATCGTCCTTGCCGTCATCCATCACAAGGATTTCAGCTTGGCCGGCCGCAAGATATTGCTCGTCGGCGTTGCGGCGGCGGGTGTCGGCACCATCATCGGCATCTACTTCACGCCGAATCTGGCGTTCAAGATCGCCTTCGCGATTGCCTATCTCGCCGTCGCCTGGGTCTGCATCGAGGCGGTCAGGATTCCGGACCTGCGCACCCTGGTCAAGCAGGGCTACGAGACCACGATGCGCATCACCTGCATGGTGACGTTCATCCTGATCGGATCGACCTGCTTCTCGATCGTCTTCCTCGGTTGCAACGGTGGTGTCTGGCTGGAGCACATGCTGACATCGCTGCCGGGCGGGGTCTGGGGATTCCTGATCTTCATGAACCTGTTCATCTTCTTCATCGCCTTCTTCCTCGACTTCTTCGAGATCGCCTTCATCATCATCCCGATGATCGCGCCGATCGCGCAGAAGCTGCTCACCCCTGTGGTGGGGGCGGATGCCGCCTTGATCTGGTTCGGTGTCATGCTCTGCGTCAACATGCAGACCTCCTTCCTGCATCCCCCCTTCGGCTTCGCCTTGTTCTATCTGCGGGGCGTGGCGCCGAAGGAGGTCAAGAGCTCGGACATCTATTGGGGCGCGATGCCCTGGATCGGCCTGCAGGCGATCATGGTTGCGGTCGTCATCGCATTCCCGATCACGGTCACCGGGCTGCTGGACGCTCCGAGGAAGGTGGATCTGGACAAGATCAAGATCGAAATTCCGGACATCGAGCTGCCGCCGCCACTCGATTTCAGCCCGCCGAAGAATTGAGGAAAGATCTCGGCCCGGCAGCGGGGTCGTTACCCTCCAAGGCTCGCCCTGCGATAGTCGCAGGACGAGCACCCTCGGCGATGACGGCTGCGCCGTTGCGCGGGCCAGCTCGTTCTTGAAATGGGATTTGCCTCGCGATGATACGCAGCGTCACCGTCACGGGCCTTCTCCTGCTTGCGTCCTCCGCATTCGCCCAAAGCGCGCCGCCGCAGGAGGGGCCGATCAGCTGCGCTGCGCCGGTTGCACCTGACGACACCGAACGGAGCCTGAAGCAGCGCTACGGCAAGGACGCCGTGGTGCAGGAGCTGTCCGGCGCCGAGGGCGAACGCTACAAGGGCGTCGTGCTGTTCCCGAAGGCGAGGGACCGCCGCATCGAGGTCGCCTTCACCGACGACAAGGCCGGGCGCGCCTCCGGCCTGACCTTGCGCGACGCAGGCAAGACCGGCCTCTGGAACGTTACCGGCGTCACGATCGGATCCAGCCTTGCCGACGTGCAGAAGGCCAACGGCAAGCCGTTCCTCGTCAGCGGCTTCGAATGGGACTATGGCGGCTTCGTCACCGACTGGAAGGGCGGGGCGCTCGGCCGGCCGCTGCAAGGCGGCTGCACCGTGACGATCCGCTTCGGCGGCAAGACCGGGGCGCCGAGGTCGCTATCCGGCGACGGCGTGAAAGCGGCGTCCGATAACGCGGCGCTGGTGAAATGGGCGCCGGCGGTGATTGCGATCGGCGTGAATTTTCCGGACAAGTAACCACGCGCGCTGGTGTGTAGGGCGGATTAGCCGAAGGCGTAATCCGCCATCTTGTCTTGATTGGGCAGTTCAATGCCAAACTATCGACGTGCATTTGTTCCGGGTGGTTGCTGGTTCTTCACGGTCAATCTTCTCGACCGGAAGCAGAGGCTGCTCGTCGAGCACATCGCAGTGTTGCGCGCGGCTGTTGCAGCCAAAGACGGAGCCTTTGACCGCGGTACAGATCGCAGGACGGGAGCGTGGCATATGGCAGAACCGATTCTGAGAGCACCTCATCCGCGACGAAACCGATTACGCACGCCATGTCGAGTATTGTTACATCAATCCCGTGAAGCATGGTTATGTGACCCGCGTGTTGGACTGGCCGCATTCGTCATTTCACCGAGACGTCGAGGCGGGCCTGTTTCCTGAGGATTGGGCAGGAGATAGCAGCACGGACGGTGACTTTGGCGAACGCGCGTGAGCGTCGCGAGCAGTCGGCGGATTACGCCTTCGGCTAATCTGCCCTACGAGGACTGTCGCCATGCACTCAAGGTCCATTCCAAATTTCGGGCGGGATAAACCAATCAGTAGGAATTGGTCCGCCCTGATTTTTGCGGCTCTGATTTGTTCTTTGAGAACGAAGTGGAGTCGGATGCGGAACGAAAGCGGACGGCTCGAAGGCGTCTCACATCGTCCGCTCCATCCGTCGTGCGCGATAGGCCTGCGGTGACATCAAAGTGAGCTTGCGGAACGCCTTGCGAAAGCTGCTCTCGTCCTCATAGCCGGTCGTGCGCGCGATCGCCTTGATCGGCTGCGTCGTCGTCTCGAGCAGCGTGCGCGCGTGCTCGACGCGGCGGCGCATGATGAACGCCTGCGGTGGCTCGTGCGTGAGCTCCTGAAACTTCCGGTTCAGCGTGCGCTCGCTGAGGCCGAGCGCGCCGGCAAGCCGCCTGACCGTCATGGGAGCCTTGCCGGTGCGGCGAACCAGGAGGTCGGCCCTGGTCAGCAGCGGGTCCTGCGAGAGCAGATAGCCGACGGGCATGAAGATCGACTGGGTGCGCTGCGCGGTATCGATGACGACGTAGTCCGCGCACAGTTTTGCGGTCTCCTTGCCCTCGACCAGCTCGATCAATCTGAGCAGCAGGTCGACCCACGACATCGGGCCGGCTGCGCAGACGATGCGGTCCGCAACCGTGATGACGGCGTCGGCGGCAAGGTCGATGGTGGGATGACGCTGCCGCAGTTCGCCCTGCAGCCACCAGGTGATGGTGGCGCGGCGGTTGTCGAGCAGGCCGGCACCGGCCAGCAGGAACACGCCGCTGCAGAACGCGCCGATCAGCCGGCCGTTCGCATGCTGCTGCCGGAGCCAGGCGCCGGCCCGGGCATATTGCGGTTGCAGGCGCTCGGCCGTGACGTGATCGACGAGGTTACCGGGGACGAGGATCGCGTCGAAGCGAGCGCGTTGCCCGATCCCGCCATCGACCACGACCGTCCGGCCGCCGCCGGCGCGCACGGGTTTGCCGTCGAGCGAAAGCGTCTGCCAGCTGAAGCGGGATTTTGCGCCGCTCTGCTGCATGACGTGATTGGCGAGCGACAGGATGTCGGCGACGCCGGCGATCGCCGAATGCATGCAGCCTTCCAGTGCCAGAATTGCGAGCTTCATGAGACCCCCCGGGGTTGATGCCGCGATCCTATCCGATCGGGACGCGGGCGCGTGGCGGAAATTGCCTGATCTCTGTCTTATCCGCCACTGCCTTGCGGAGAGCGCCCGGTCCAATCTGCCGCCGTCGTCAACCGACATGATTGGAGAGAGACATGCCTTACGTCACCATTTCCACCGTCCGCGGCATTCTGGATGCCGCGCAGAAGAAGACGCTGCTCGAACGCGTCACCGACCTCCTGGTCGAGGTCGAAGGGCAGGGTAGCCCGGATTTCCGCCGCAACGTCTGGGTCAGGATCGAGGAGCAGGAGCCTTCCCACTGGTCGCTAGGCGGCATGCAGCCGACGCAGGAGATCATCGCCGGCACGTTCGGCCCGATCGGAGCGGATGGGGTGCGGATCGCGCGGCCGTAGCAGCGCAGAGTGCGTGGGCGGACCAGCCCAGGGATCAGCGCAAGGCGTGGTCCGCCCACCACCGCGTGCTCAATCGATCTGCGGGGCAATTTCCATTGCATCGCACAATCACCACAAGAGCTGCGCACGGCTGCATTGAGGTTCGATAGACGAACACCATATGCTCTGCAAGGGAGCCCTGCCGTGCAGACCATGAAGGCGGCCCTCGTTGCGGCGATTGGCGTCGTGGCTTTGATCTGCTGCCTCCTTCCCAGTTCAGCGGAGGAGAACGGCCGTCTTGCACTGATTGTTTCGATCGACGGGGCCATCGGCCCTGCGTCGGCCAGTTTCGTGAAGGAGGCCTTGGCCAAGGCAAGCGAACGGCGCGCCGAGGTCGTGCTTCTGAGAATCAACACGCCCGGCGGCCTCAATACCAGCATGCGCGAGATCATTGCGGATGTGCTGGCCTCGCCCGTCCCCGTCGTCGGTTACGTCGCTCCCTCCGGCGCCCACGCGGCGAGCGCGGGGACCTATATCCTTTATGCGACCCACATCGCGGCGATGGCGCCGGGCACCAATATCGGTGCGGCAACGCCGGTGCAGATTGGCGGACCGCTACCGGGGCTGCCGGGCGGCACACCGGACAAGGGCGGCAAGGACAAGAAGGACGGTGACCAGCAGAGCGAGAAGGATCAGACCAAGGACCAGCCCAAGGATGCGATGACGGCAAAGGTGACCAATGATGCGGTTGCTTTCATCCGCAGCCTTGCGGAGCTGCGTGGCCGCAATGTGGACTGGGCGGAGAAAGCGGTCCGTGAGGCCGCCACTCTCTCTGCCAACGGCGCGCTGCAGGCCCACGCCATCGATCTGGTCGCGCGCGATCAGGCTGAATTGCTGAGGCAGCTCGATGGCCGTGTGGTGGAGGTTGCAGGCGGCAAGACGCAACGCCTCGCGACGAAGGATGCGGTCGTCGAAGCCATCGACCCCGGATGGATATCCCGCTTCCTGGCGGCCATCACCGATCCGAATGTGGCGTTCATTCTCCTGATGGTCGGCATCTACGGCCTGATCTTCGAGTTCATGTCTCCCGGAGCCGTCGCTCCGGGAGTCGTCGGCGCGATCTGCCTGTTGATCGGCCTCTATGCGCTCAATTTGCTGCCGATCAACTATGCCGGCCTCGCCCTGATGCTGGTCGGCATAGTGCTTCTCACCGTCGAAGCCTTCAATCCGACGGTGGTGATCGGTCTCGGCGGGATCATCGCCTTCGTGCTGGGAGCGCTGATGCTCTTCAGGGTCGAGGCGCCCGGCTACCACCTGTCGTGGTGGGTGATCGGCATCACCGCGGCTGTGTTCACCGGCTTTGCTCTCGTCGTGCTTGGTTCGCTTCGGCGTGCCGCCAGGGCTCCTGAACGGGTCGGCGCGCAGGCCATGCGGGGCTTGCCTGCCGAGGTTCTCGACTGGCGTGGGAGCGAAGGCCATGTCTTCGCCCATGGCGAGCGCTGGCAGGCGCGCGGCGCCGAAACGTTCAAGCCCGGAGAGACGGTCGAAGTCGCCAGCGTCGTCGACCTGACGCTGCTGATACGGCGCGCACCTGCCCGAACAGGCGAGGGAGATCCATCATGATGCTGGAATATCTGACCTATGCGGCGCTCGCGTTGCTTGTCATCATGTTCCTGTCCCAGGCTATTCGAATCCTGCGTGAATACGAGCGTGGCGTCGTCTTTACGCTCGGTCGCTTTACCGGCGTGAAGGGCCCGGGCCTTATCATCCTCGTTCCGGTCGTGCAGCAATTGGTAAAGGTCGATCTGCGGGTGATGGTGCAGGTCGTCCCGCCCCAGGACGTGATTTCGCGGGACAACGTCTCCGTCAAGGTCAACGCCGTTCTGTACTTCCGCATCGTCGATCCCGAGCGGGCCATCATCAAGGTCGGCGATTACATGGCCGCCACCAGCCAGCTCGCGCAGACCACGTTGCGCTCGGTGCTCGGCAAGCACGAGCTCGACGAGATGCTTGCCGAACGCGACAGGTTGAACGCCGACATCCAGGAGATCCTCGACAAGCAGACCGACGTCTGGGGCATCAAGGTCACCGGGATCGAGATCAAGGACATCGATCTCAACGAAACCATGGTGCGCGCGATCGCCAAGCAGGCCGAGGCGGAACGGTTGCGGCGCGCCAAGGTGATCAACGCGATGGGCGAGCAGCAGGCCGCCGAAAAGCTCGTCGAGGCCGGCCGGATTCTCGCGCAGGAGCCGCAGGCGATGCAGCTCCGTTACTTCGCGGCCCTGCACGACATCGCGGGCGAACGGTCTTCGACCGTGGTCTTTCCCCTGCCGACGGGTTTGCTCGACCATTTTCTGCCGCGGCGCGACAATCCTCAGCCATAAGCATCGGGATGACCCATCTTCGGCCCCATTGGGCGTGTCGAATATCGATCCCAACTTAAACGGGAGGAGAATTCGATGCCGAAGCATGCCGCCAGACCCGCAATCCAGCGCCGAAATCGGCCATCGATCCTCGCCGTTCCGCTGATCGCCCTCGCGCTTTGGTCGTGCGGGATCGCCGCGGCGCAGGCCGCGGAATCGGGCAAGGACGCGATGGCTGCCGGCCTGCCGCGCATTCTCGTTCTTGCGACCGGCGGCACCATCGCAGGCCAGGCCGACGCGCGTGCGACCGGCGCCTACAAATCCGGCCAGATCACGGGCGAGCAGCTGATGCAATCGGTGCCGGGGCTGGACAAGCTCGCGAAGCTGAATGCCGAGCAGATCTCGTCGATCGGATCCCAGGACATGAACGACAAGGTCTGGTTTGCGCTGGCCCGCCGCATCCAGGAGGCCTTCGACAAGAACGAGGCCGACGGAATCGTCATCACCCACGGCACCGATACGCTGGAGGAGACCGCGTTCTTCCTCGACAACGTGGTGCGCGGCGACAAGCCGGTGGTGATCGTCGGCTCGATGCGGCCGGCGACGGCCGTCAGCGCCGACGGCCCCGGCAATCTCTACGAGGCGGTGCAGGTGGCGGCCGACCCACGGTCCCGCGGCCGCGGCGTGCTGGCGGTGCTGAACGACAAGATTCAGGGCGCGCGCTCGGTCACCAAGACCAACACCACCAGCATCGAGACGTTCAGTTCGGCCAATGACGGGCCGGTCGGCTATGTCGACAGCGCCGGCGGCATTCGCTTCATGGCGCAGGCTCAAGGTCTCAAGCGCGCGACCTATCAGCTTCCAGCCGGCGAGCAATTGCCGCGCGTTGCGATCGTGTACTCGCACGCCAACATGGACGCCGTTCCGATCGAGGACGCCATCTCGCACGGCGCCAAGGGCATCGTGCTGGCCGGCGTCGGCGACGGCAACACCTCGAAGCCGGCGCTCGATGCGCTCGAAGCTGCGGCGAAGAAGGGCGTCATCGTGGTTCGCTCGACGCGGGTTCGATCGGGCTTCGTGACGCGCAACGTCGAGGTCGACGACGACAAGAACGGGTTCGTCGTGTCCGAGGACCTCAATCCGCAGAAGGCGCGGGTGCTCACGCAGTTGCTGATCGCGGGCGGGGTGACCGCGCCGGCAGAGCTGCAGAAGGCCTTTACGGCGACGTGGTAGCGGGCAGGTCGTACACCCTGCGATTCAAACGAAAAGGCGCTCCTTGCGGAGCGCCTTTTGCTTATCGGATACCTTCCGGGCCGTTTAGCCCGAATAGTACATTTCGAACTCGACCGGGTGCGGGGTCATTTCGAAGCGGGCGACTTCGGTCATCTTCAGCTCGATGTAAGCGTCGATGAAGTCGTCGTCGAACACGCCGCCGGCCTTGAGGAAGCCGCGGTCCTTGTCGAGGTTTTCGAGCGCCTCGCGCAAGCTGCCGCAGACGGTCGGGATCTGCTTCAGCTCTTCCTTCGGCAGGTCGTAGAGGTCCTTGTCCATCGCCGGACCCGGATCGATCTTGTTCTTGATGCCGTCGAGGCCGGCCATCAGCATCGCGGCGAAGCCGAGATAGGGATTGGCCATCGGATCGGGGAAGCGCACCTCGACGCGCTTGGCCTTCGGCGAAGCGGTGTAGGGGATGCGGCAGGAGGCCGAGCGGTTGCGCGCGGAGTAGGCGAGCAGCACGGGGGCCTCATAGCCCGGGACCAGACGCTTGTAGGAGTTGGTCGAGGGGTTGGTGAAGGCGTTGATCGCCTTGGCGTGCTTGATGATGCCGCCGATGTAATGCAGGCAGGTCTCCGAGAGGTCGGCGTATTTGTTGCCGGCGAACACCGGCTTGCCGTCCTTCCAGATCGACTGGTGCACGTGCATGCCCGAGCCGTTGTCGCCGAAGATCGGCTTCGGCATGAAGGTGGCGGTCTTGCCGTAGATGTGCGCGACCTGGTGGATGCAGTACTTGTAGATCTGCATGTGGTCGGCCATCAGCGTCAGCGTGTCGAACTTCATGCCGAGCTCGTGCTGGGCGGAGGCGACCTCGTGGTGATGCTTCTCGACCTTGACGCCCATCTTGGCCATGGCGCCCAGCATTTCCGAGCGCATGTCCTGCACCGAGTCCTGCGGCGGGACCGGGAAGTAGCCGCCCTTGGTGCGGATGCGGTGGCCGAGATTGCCGCCTTCATATTCGGTGTCGGAGTTGGTCGGCAGCTCCGAGGAGTCGAGGCGGAAGCCGGTCTTGTAGGGCTCGGCCGAATAGCGCACGTCGTCGAACACGAAGAACTCGGCTTCGGGGCCGACGAACACGCTGTCGCCCACGCCCATCGACTTCACCATGGCCTCGGCCTTCTTGGCGATGCCGCGGGGGTCGCGGTTGTAGGGCTCGCCGGTGGTCGGCTCGAGCACGTCGCAGGTGATGACCATGGTGGTCTCGGCGAAGAACGGGTCGATCGTCGCGGTGACCGGATCGGGCATCAGGCACATGTCGGACTCGTTGATCGCCTTCCAGCCGGCGATCGAGGAGCCGTCGAACATCGTTCCTTCGGCGAAGATGTCATCGTCGATCATGCTGACATCGAACGTCACATGCTGCCACTTGCCGCGCGGATCGGTGAAGCGCAGGTCGACGTACTTGACGTCGTTGTCCTTGATCGATTTCAGGACGTCTTTGGCGGTCTTCATGCATACCCCTTTTGGCTCTGCGGGTCGGTTTCCAGATGAGCAAAATTATTCTCGCTCGGGCGAGTTTTGCGCGACCGCACAAACGAAATCAGGCCGCCGAAGCAGCCTTCTTTCTAGTCGGAGTGTCGCAAGATTCGGGATAGCACCCGGCTCAGATAGCGTCCAGCCCGGATTCGCCGGTTCGGATGCGGATCGCCTCTTCGATGTTGGAGACGAAAATCTTACCGTCGCCGATGCGCCCGGTCTGCGCGGCGCGGCGGATCGCGTCGATGGCGCGCTCGACCAGATCGTCGCCGATCACGATCTCGATCTTCACCTTGGGCAGGAAGTCGACGATGTATTCGGCGCCGCGGTAGAGCTCGGCGTGCCCCTTCTGCCGGCCAAAACCCTTGGCTTCGGTGACGGTGATGCCCTGAAGGCCGACCTCTTGAAGCGCTTCCTTCACCTCGTCGAGCTTGAATGGCTTGATGATGGCTTCGATTTTCTTCACTGCGCGCCTCCCGGCCTTCGATCAAATAGCAACGTCTTCGTCAGGATGCGCTTCTCTTAACGCACGATCTTGTCTTCGCTATGCCTGAAACCCTGACCAGTCCGGCAACAACGGCCGGCCACACCCTGATAAATGCCAGTGAGCACGACAAACCGAAGCGACTTCCTCGAAAGCAGGGTCTATGCCAAGTTGCACATGTCCTGATTGTTGGAGCGTTATCAGCCTTTTAACGAGCATCTCTGAGTAGTGGTGCCGACCTGCACAAAATAGCGAAGACTACGAAATAGGCAAACGGTTCAATAAGTGTGCAGATCGATGTTCCCCAGGGCGGGGCGGCACGGCGCGTGCCTGTTGAAAAGGCGTTTGGACCAGGGAAGTGGCATGGAAGTTCTGACCACCGCTGAAATGCAGCGCGCCGACCAGCTCACCATCGCGGCCGGCACGCCCGGTTTCAAGCTGATGCTGAGCGCGGGCCAGGCGGTCACCGATGCCGCCCAGGCGCTGGTGGAGGAGGGGCCGATCCTGATCGTGGCCGGTCCCGGCAACAACGGCGGTGACGGTTTTGTCGCAGCCGCCGAGCTCGCCGCGCAGGGGCGCGAGGTCTCGGTCATCCTGATGTGCGAGCGCGACCAGCTCCAGGGCGACGCGGCCTCCGCCGCGCGCGGCTGGAAGCACCCGGTGCTCCCGTTCAACCCCCAGGCGATCGGACGGCCCGCGCTGATCATCGATGCGCTGTTCGGCGCAGGCCTCAGCCGTCCCGTCGACGGCGAGGCGCGCGCGATGATCGAGGCGATCAACGCCAACGGCGCCCCGGTGCTCGCGGTCGACCTGCCGAGCGGCATCAACGGCACCAGCGCGGCGGTGATGGGCGCGGCGGTGAACGCCACCGAGACCGTCACCTTCTTCCGCAAGAAGCCGGCGCATCTCTTGCTGCCGGGCCGGATGCATTGCGGCCACGTCCGCGTCGCCGACATCGGCATCGAGCCGCAGGTGCTGGACGAGATTGCGCCGCAGACCTTCGAGAACGATCCGGATTTCTGGGGCGCCGCCTTTCCGGTGCCGCGGATCGACGGCCACAAATACGCGCGGGGGCATGTGCTGGCGGTTTCCGGCGATGCGGCGGCGACCGGCGCTGCGCGGCTCGCCGCGCGCGGCGCGCTGCGGGCCGGTGCGGGCCTGGTGACGCTGGCAAGCCCGCGCGATGCGCTCGCGATCAATGCGGCCGCGCTCACGGCAGTCATGGTTCGCCCCGTCGACACCGTCGTCGAGTTCGGCGAGCTGCTCGGCGACAAGCGCTACAACACCTGCATCATCGGCCCCGGCGCGGGCATCGGTGAGCGCACCTGCGATCTCGTTCACACCGCGCTGAGCGCGCAGCGTCATCTGGTGCTCGATGCCGATGCCCTGACGAGCTTTGCCGCAACCCCCGAGCGCCTGTTCGAATCGATCAAGTCCTCGCAAGACAACGCGGTGGTGCTGACCCCGCACGAGGGCGAGTTTCCGCGCCTGTTCTCGGACCTCAGCAACAAGCATCCGGGCCGCTCCAAGCTGGAGCGCGTGCGCGACGCCGCCGAACGCTCCGGCGCGGTGGTGCTCCTGAAGGGCCCGGACACCACCATCGCCGCCCCCGACGGCCGCGCCACCATCGCCGCCAATGCGCCGCCCTGGCTCGCCACCGCGGGCGCCGGCGACGTGCTCTCCGGCATCATCGCCGGCCTGCTGGCGCAAGGCGTGCCGGCGTTCGAGGCGGCCAGCATCGGCGTCTGGATGCATGGCGAGGCGGCAAGCGAGGCGGGGCCGGGCCTGATCGCGGAGGATCTGACCGAGACGCTGCCGGCCGTGCACCGGCGGATCTATGGTGCGCTGGGGGTGGAGTACTAGTGCTCGTCGACACCGGCACAGCTGCGCGGCTCTATCGGGTATCGCTTGGTGTCTGGCCGCGCCGTTCGTCGTCCAAAAAACCTCCGGTTGTAAGCTACGGCACAGCAGCCTCTTGAAAACCGCACTAGTAGAAGCGGGCATTGTCGTCAAAGGAAGGCAGCGGATATGCCCATCGACTCAGTTCAGCCATCGATAGCAGGTCGTGATTGTTCAGGCGTGTCAGCGCCGGCCGCAGACCCTGCCGCGCAATCGCCGACGGCCGGCATTGGTGCTGGCGCCGGCGTGGTCCATGCGTGCCCGGCTCCATCCGAGGTCCCGCTTCCCCCGTCTGCTGCCAGCGACGCGGCGACTGTTTCGGCATCCGAGTTCTTTCACCTCGACGGCGGTCTTGATTTCGCAACCGGCACCCATCCCGTGAATCCCGAGCAGGCCCTGACGCCCGCGAACCACAAGCCGGGCATCGTCGCTTCACAAAGCGTCAACATGAGCGTCGCGCACAAGGGCGGCAATGACACCGTGTCCGTGGTTGCCGGATTCAAGGCCAGGGAGGCAACGCTCGCTGGAGCGTCGGCGATCGGATATTCGGGCAGCGTGAAAGCCGCCCGTCAGGTCGGTCCCGTACAGGTCGGCGTCGCGGGAACGCTCTATGGAAGCAATGCTCTCCACGTGCAGGAGGACGATGCAAAAGGCCTACCCGCGGGCTATCGCTATGGGCAGGTCGCGGTGACCGTCGACTCGAAGCACAAGCTGCCGGACGGCGGCGGCATCGCCGTCCACGCCGAAGCAGGATACCGCGCTGGTCCCGGCCTCAATAACCGCGTCAACCTTGTCGCCAAGGGGACGCTCACCGAGCATGTGGGGCCGGTGACGCTCGAGGTGACCGGTGCTGTGATCGCCGGCGAATGGACCGATCGGACCCCACAGGGGCTGCCGCGGCGTCAGGACGCGCTTCCCAGCGCTGAAGTCAAGGTGTTGCTCCCGGTGAGCGAGCATGTCCGGGTGTTCGCAAAGGTCGGAGGCGATGGACGATATTCCAACCAGGACGATCACGGCTCGAGGAATTACGCGAACTTCGGCGGCGGTGTGGGTATCCAATTCAGTCAGGATGGCCCGAAATCCAAACCGAAGAATTGATGCGGTGCGTTGCAGGTTGGGCGCGGCGAGCGCCCAACCTGCACTGCGGCTGAACTTCCGACCCACGGCATCCGCCGTGCATGAACCTCACTCCACCCCATACCATCGCACCAGCCGCGGCGCGGCCCAGTCGGTGGCGACGGATTCGATCAGCCATTGACCGGGGGAGGTCGCCGCGAAGGCGATGCGCTGGGTCTGGCCGGGCTCGATGGCGAGCGTGTCGAGCCAGTACGGCTTCCAGCCGTCGTCGAGCTTGTCGAGCAGGCGGAAGTGGTGGCCGTGGAGGTGGAAGACGGTCGTCACCGGGCCTGTGTTCTTGAGGGCGAGCACGACGGTGCGGCCCGCCTTGGCGCGGAGGGCCGGGGCGGAGGATCTGGAGAAGTCGGCACACCGTGCCCATCCAGCCTCGGCTGCGCCGAGCGCGACATCGAACCGCAGGGCGCCTCTGAGATCGAGCTTGTCGGGCAGGTCGTTGGAAGGCAGCGGCTGCGGCGGCAACAGCGGCGCGCGGCGCTCAAGTCTGCCGGAAACCGCAAGCGAGCCGATCTGGTGCGCCTCCTTGCCGTCATGGAGCAGAATCGGGGCCGAGCTGGCCGCATCCACAATGGCATCGGCACGCCCGCCCGGGGCCAGGACCAGAGCGCCATTGCGCGCCGGGAACGGTTCGGCCGGTTGTCCGTCCAGGGCCATCACCCGGACGTCGTGGTTTTCCAATTTGATCGCCAGAACAGTGCGTTGGGAGCCGTTGATGAAGCGCAGCCGCAAACGCTCACCAGCTGCAGCTGAGAGTTCAAATGAAGTCTGTCCGTTAAGCGTATAGAGCGGCGTCGCGTCCTTTGGGGCACGTCCCGGGGGGAGTGCGGTGCCGTCCGGCCGCAGCCGCCACTCCTCGATCAGCAGGACCTCGTCGCGATCGACGGCGCCAGCGTTTGCCTCCTGCGCGATGACCGGAAGCGGGCGCGCGGGCTGCGTGAGGACGTCCTCGAAGAGGCGGAAGTCCGCCAGCAGGGTTCCCGCGCTTGGTACTGAAATCATTGAGGTTTCGGTCGTGCCCGGCGGAGCGGGCGCGCGCCCGCGCAGCGGGTCGGCGGCGGCCGGGCCATTGAGGCCGTACCAGGCTGGGGCAAGCGGGACAGGCAGGTCGTTGCGAAACACCACCTCGCAGCGGTCGCCTCGCTTGAGACGGACGTTCCCGAGATGGCTTACGGCGGCCAGCTCCCAGATTGGTGTAGGTGGCTGACCCGGCCTGAGAGCCAGGGTTTGCGGTCTTGCCTGAAGGGAAAGCTGGGCGGTCAGGGCCGGCGCGGCACCGCTGGCGACCAGCCCGGCCGCCGAGGCCCCAAGAGAGGCTCCAAGAGAGGCGCCAAGCCCTGCCAAAACCTGGCGCCGATGAGGGGCGAGAATCCGCGGTTTCATGGGCCGATCCGGACCACGCCGCGCTGGATAAGTCCAGCCGTCGTGCCTACGTAAAGCCTGCCTCCATCGGGCCATTTTTTTGCTGCGAACAGTCAGGCACATGCTATAAGCCCGGCCGCCCGCGGCATCGCGGCCGGTCTTGATGCAAATTCACGCGGGCGTGGCGGAACTGGTAGACGCGCTGGATTTAGGTTCCAGTGACGAAAGTTGTGGGGGTTCGAGTCCCTCCGCCCGCACCAAGCGCTTATCGCGTTTGCACGGATTACGTGACCTGCTTTCGCGCGGATGTTTGTCCGCCGGGAGCCGGTTCGATAAAGCACCGGCGTTGAGGCGTTCGCCTCGCGCCGGATCGATTAATGACAGCGTCCCGACGCATGCGTGCCGGGACCGAACGAGAAGAAGATTGGACGCCATGCAGGTCACAGAAACCCTCTCGGAAGGTTTGAAGCACGAGTTCAAGATCAGCGTTCCCGCGTCTGATCTCGACGCCAAGGCTGGTGCCAAGCTCGTTGACCTCAAGGACAAGGTCCGCATCAACGGCTTCCGCCCCGGCAAGGTGCCGGTCACGCACCTGAAGAAGGTCTATGGCCGCTCGGTGATGGCCGAGACCATCGACCAGACCATCCGCGACACCAACACGCAGCTGTTCTCCGAGCGCGGCTTCCGTCTCGCCACCGAGCCGAAGATCACCATGCCGAGCGAGCAGGCCGAGGTCGAGGAGCTCCTGAGCGGCAAGACCGATCTGACCTACACGGTCGCGATCGAGGTGGTGCCGGCGATCGCGCTCGCCGACTTCAAGACCTTCCAGGTCGAGAAGCCTGTGGCCGACGTCACCGATTCCGACGTCGACGAGGCGATCAAGCGCATCGCCGATACCAACCGCGGCTATGCCGCGAAGGCCGAGGGCGCCAAGGCCGAATCCGGCGACCGCGTCACCATCAACTTCAAGGGCAGCATCAACGGCGAAGTCTTCGAGGGCGGCACCGGCGAAGGCATCCAGGTCGTGATCGGCTCCAACACCTTCATTCCCGGCTTCGAGGAGCAACTGATCGGCATCGGCGCGGGCGAGACCCGCACGCTGAAGGTGTCTTTCCCGAAGAACTACATGAACGACAAGCTCGCCGGCCAGCCCGCCGAGTTCGAGACCACCGCGACCTCGATCGAGGCGCCGCAGGACGTCGCGATCGACGACGAGTTCGCCAAGACGCTTGGCCTGGAATCGCTCGACAAGCTCAAGGAGGCCGCGCGCGAGCGTCTGAACGTCGAGTTCGCCGGCGCGACGCG
Source organism: Bradyrhizobium sp. TM239 (assembly GCF_036247985.1). Taxonomy (NCBI): domain Bacteria; kingdom Pseudomonadati; phylum Pseudomonadota; class Alphaproteobacteria; order Hyphomicrobiales; family Nitrobacteraceae; genus Bradyrhizobium; species Bradyrhizobium sp. TM239. The sequence goes on from NZ_BTIR01000007.1 coordinate 174,105, forward strand.
CCAGCGCGTCAAGCGCGCGCTGCTCGACCGCCTCGACGAAGCCCATCGCTTCGAGGCGCCGCCCTCGCTGGTCGACGAGGAGTTCAATCTGATGTGGAACTCGGTCAAGGCCGAGATGGACTCCGCCGGCAAGACCTTTGCCGACGAGGACACCACTGAGGACGCCGCCAAGGAGGAGTACCGCAAGATCGCCGACCGCCGCGTGCGGCTCGGTCTCGTGCTCTCCGAGATCGGCGAGAAGAACAAGATCACCGTGACCGACGACGAGGTCGGCCGCGCCGTGATCGAGCGCGCCCGCTCGATGCCCGGCCGCGAGAAGGAGGTCTGGGACTATTACCGTAGCAATGCCCAGGCGCTGGCCCAGCTCCGTGCACCGATCTATGAGGACAAGGTCGTCGACTTCATCCTCGAGCTCGCCAACGTGACCGAGAAGAAGGTCTCGCGCGAGGACCTCTACAAGGACGACGAGGCGGAAAAGACCGCTGCCTGAGGGCCCTAGAGCGTTTTCGAGCGAAGTGGATACCGGTTCGCGTCAAGAATACGCGTCAAAGCGAGACTCCAGAGCCCCGTTCCGATTTCATCGGAATAGGGCTGTGAGACAGTTATCTATTAAGGATGATCAGCAAAGAGGCCCAGCTAGCCAGATGGCCGGCTGGGCCTCTTTGTGGGAATCAGCTTCAACTGCCCCTACGGATTAAGCCTTAATTCTCTCCGCACTTGTCAGGCGCGAATTGGGCTATATCTGTCGGTATGCCTTCTACCTCTACCAAGTTCCTGCATCACGGGACGTCCATCGGCCTTCAGCAGATCCAGCCCAGACTGGCAGTCGAGACTGGCGATGTCCGCCTCTTAAAAACCCTAGGTGACTCATGCGCGATCCGGTTGAAACCTACATGAACCTCGTGCCCATGGTGGTCGAGCAGACCAACCGTGGCGAGCGCGCCTACGACATCTTCTCGCGCCTCTTGAAGGAGCGCATCATCTTCGTGACCGGTCCGGTCGAGGACGGCATGTCGACGCTGGTCGTCGCGCAGCTGTTGTTCCTTGAGGCGGATAATCCGAAGAAGGAAATCTCGATGTACATCAACTCGCCGGGCGGCGTGGTGACGTCGGGTCTTGCGATCTACGACACCATGCAGTTCATCCGTCCGGCGGTCTCGACGCTGTGCACGGGGCAGGCGGCCTCGATGGGCTCGCTGCTGCTCGCCGCCGGCGAAAAGGACATGCGCTTCTCGCTGCCGAACTCGCGCATCATGGTGCATCAGCCCTCCGGCGGCTTCCAGGGCCAGGCCACCGACATCATGCTGCACGCGCAGGAAATCCTGAACCTGAAGAAGCGGCTCAACGAGATCTACGTGAAGCACACCGGCCAGACCTACAAGGCGATCGAGGACGCGCTGGAACGCGACAAGTTCCTGACCGCGAACGACGCCAAGGAGTTCGGCCTGGTCGACAGGGTCATCGACAAGCGCGCCGAGGAGCCGGCGGCGAAAACCCCGTAGCACTACTGGGGGATGCGGCGATCCCTTGTTGGACCCTCGGGTAAATGCTTGAGGGATCGCCGGGCACCATCGGGGCCGCGTTCACGTTTAGGACGCATGCGCGCGTCGCAAAACGGTATTTTGCGCCCTGCGGCAGGCAGAAGGTTCCGCTTTCGTGCTTGTTTTTCGTGGCAATCCAGCAACGCCGGGGTGATTTCGATCACTTCACCCGTGCCAAGACCGGAAATCACGGTATTGTCACGGGTAGCCGGCGACCCCCGATTAGCGAATTCTTGATAGTCGGGTGACAGCATGGTTGGCTACGATTGATCGGCTATGATCGCGGAGAATCGAGTGACCGTGATTCGCACGGGATGTAACGCGTAGGGTCTTTTTTGGTACGGAATTTGCTCTACTTAAGCTTCATACCGACCATCGTGTCGGAATGGAGCGATCGAGCGGAACGGGATCGAACCGCGGACGGAGACAGGAATGAGTAAGGTCGGCACGAGCGACTCCAAGAACACGCTATATTGCTCGTTCTGCGGCAAGAGCCAGCACGAAGTCCGCAAACTGATCGCGGGTCCCACGGTCTTCATCTGCGACGAGTGCGTCGAGCTCTGCATGGACATCATCCGCGAGGAGAACAAATCCTCGCTGGTCAAGTCGCGCGACGGCATTCCGACGCCGAAGGAAATCTGCAAGGTCCTGGACGATTACGTGATCGGCCAGAACCATGCGAAGAAGGTCCTGTCGGTCGCGGTGCACAACCACTACAAGCGCCTCAACCACCAGACCAAGCACAACGACGTCGAGCTGGCGAAGTCGAACATCCTGCTGATCGGTCCGACCGGCTCGGGCAAGACGCTGCTCGCGCAGACGCTCGCCCGCATCCTGGACGTGCCGTTCACCATGGCGGATGCGACGACGCTGACCGAGGCCGGTTATGTCGGTGAGGACGTCGAGAACATCATCCTGAAGCTGCTCCAGGCCGCCGACTACAATGTCGAACGCGCCCAGCGCGGCATCGTCTATATCGACGAAATCGACAAGATCAGCCGCAAGTCCGACAATCCCTCGATCACGCGCGACGTGTCGGGTGAGGGCGTGCAGCAGGCGCTGCTCAAGATCATGGAAGGCACGGTGGCTTCGGTCCCGCCGCAGGGCGGCCGCAAGCATCCGCAGCAGGAATTCCTGCAGGTGGATACCACCAACATCCTGTTCATCTGCGGCGGGGCCTTCGCCGGTCTCGAGAAGATCATTTCGGCGCGCGGACGGTCGACCTCGATCGGTTTCGCCGCCCAGGTGATGGCGCCGGAAGACCGCCGGACCGGCGAGATCTTCCGTCACGTCGAGCCTGAGGACCTCCTCAAGTACGGCCTCATCCCCGAGTTCGTCGGCCGTCTGCCGGTCGTGGCGACGCTCGAGGACCTCGACGAGACCTCGCTGAAGAAGATCCTCACCGAGCCGAAGAACGCGCTGGTGAAACAGTACCAGCGGCTGTTCGAGATGGAGAACATCGAGCTGACCTTCGCCGACGAGGCGCTTGGCGCGGTTGCCCGCAAGGCGATCGAGCGCAAGACCGGTGCGCGGGGCCTGCGTTCGATCCTCGAGGCGATCCTGCTCGAGACCATGTTCGATCTGCCGGGCCTGGAAGGTGTGGAAGAGGTCGTGATTTCGCGCGAAGTCGTGGAAGGAACGGCGCGTCCGCTCTACATCTACGCCGATCGGTCCGATCGCGCCGTCGAGAACGCCAGCGCCTGATCTTTCGGCGCTGGAACGCTCCAATTGTATCCTCAAAGTGGGCTGCGGAAGTGTATCTCCGCAGCCAATGTGGCGTCGCTTACCGCGTGCGTAAGCGCCTGATGGCGCGCGTTTTTCAATGACTTGACACCCCCCGGGTCGATAGCCACCTAATGTCGGCGGCGAGCGAAAATTCTCTTCCAGATTCGCCTCAGTTCCGATCCGGCGAGCCGGTCCAACTTTTCAAAGGACCGACCGGTTTTGCGGATCACCTCGGCACTTTGTGGCGGTTGCGCATGAGCATGGCGGACTGCGTGCAAGGGGGCAAAGCAAAAGGAAAAGGCCATGACTAATCCAAAACCCCGGCCGACCATCGTTCATGGCGAAACGCACGCCTATCCCGTGCTGCCGCTGCGCGACATCGTCGTCTTCCCGCACATGATCGTTCCGCTCTTCGTCGGTCGCGAGAAGTCGATCCGCGCGCTCGAAGAGGTGATGAAGAACGACGCGCTGATCATGCTCGCGACGCAGAAGAACGCGTCCGACGATGATCCGGCGCCCGACTCCATTTACGAGACCGGTACGCTTGCCAGCGTGCTGCAGCTCTTGAAGCTTCCCGACGGCACCGTGAAGGTGCTGGTCGAAGGGCTCGAGCGTGCGCGCGTGCAGAAATACACCGATCGCGCCGACTATTACGAAGCGACCGCCATTGCGCTGGCCGACACTGACGCGAAGTCGGTCGAGGCGGAGGCGCTGTCGCGCTCGGTCGTGTCCGACTTCGAGAGCTATGTGAAGCTCAACAAGAAGATCTCGGCCGAGGTCGTCGGCGTCGTGCAGGCGATCACCGATTTCGCCAAGCTCGCCGACACCGTTGCCTCGCATCTCGCGGTCAAGATCGCCGATCGCCAGGGTATCCTGGAGACGCTGTCCGTCACCACGCGCCTCGAGAAGGTGCTGGGCCTGATGGAGAGCGAGATCTCGGTGCTGCAGGTCGAGAAGCGGATCCGTTCTCGTGTCAAACGACAAATGGAGAAGACCCAGCGCGAGTACTATCTCAACGAGCAGATGAAGGCGATCCAGAAGGAGCTCGGCGACGACGACGGTCGCGACGAGCTCGCCGATCTCGAAGAGAAGATCTCCAAGACCAAGCTCTCCAAGGAAGCGCGCGAGAAGGCGCAGCACGAATTGAAGAAGCTGCGCCAGATGTCGCCGATGTCCGCGGAAGCGACCGTCGTGCGCAACTATCTGGATTGGCTGCTGTCGATCCCGTGGAACAAGAAGTCCAAGGTGAAGAAGGACCTGGAATCGGCGCAGGCCATCCTGGACTCCGATCATTACGGGCTCGAGAAGGTCAAGGAGCGTATCGTCGAGTATCTCGCGGTGCAGTCGCGCGCCAACAAGCTCACGGGCCCGATCCTGTGCCTCGTCGGTCCTCCCGGCGTCGGCAAGACCTCGCTCGGCAAGTCGATCGCGAAGGCGACGGGGCGCGAGTTCGTGCGCGTCTCGCTCGGCGGCGTGCGCGACGAGGCCGAGATCCGCGGACATCGCCGCACCTATATCGGCTCGATGCCCGGCAAGATCATCCAGTCGATGCGGAAGGCGAAGTCGTCCAATCCGCTGTTCCTGCTGGACGAGATCGACAAGATGGGCGCCGATTTCCGCGGCGATCCGTCCTCGGCTTTGCTCGAGGTCCTCGACCCCGAGCAGAACGGAACCTTCAACGACCATTATCTCGAGGTCGACTACGATCTGTCCAACGTGATGTTCATCACGACCGCGAATACGCTCAATATTCCGGGCCCGCTGATGGACCGCATGGAGATCATCCGGATCGCGGGCTACACCGAGAACGAGAAGGTCGAGATCGCGCGCAAGCACCTGATCCCGAACGCGGTGTCCAAGCATGGCCTGGACTCCAAGGAGTTCTCGATCGACGACGACGCGCTGCTGCTGTTGATCCGCCGCTACACCCGCGAAGCGGGCGTGCGTAACCTGGAACGTGAGCTCTCCACACTCGCCCGCAAGGCGGTGAAGGAGCTGATGATCTCCAAGAAGAAGTCGGTCAAGGTCACCGAGAAGACTCTGGAAGAGCTGCTCGGCGTGCCGAAGTTCCGCTTCGGCGAGATCGAGAGCGAGCCGCAGGTCGGCATCGTCACAGGCCTTGCCTGGACCGACGTCGGCGGCGAGCTGCTGACGATCGAAGGCGTCATGATGCCCGGCAAAGGCAAGATGACGGTCACGGGCAATCTGCGTGACGTGATGAAGGAGTCGATCTCCGCGGCGGCGTCCTACGTCCGCTCGCGCGCGATCAACTACGGCATCGAGCCGCCGCTGTTCGACCGGCGCGACATCCACGTGCACGTGCCGGAGGGCGCGACGCCGAAGGACGGCCCGTCCGCGGGCGTCGCCATGGCCACCGCGATCATCTCGGTCATGACCGGCATCCCGGTCCGCCACGATGTCGCGATGACCGGCGAGATCACGCTGCGCGGCCGTGTGCTGCCAATCGGCGGCCTGAAGGAGAAGCTGCTGGCTGCGGCCCGCGGCGGCATCAAGACGGTGCTGATCCCCGAGGATAACGCCAAGGATCTCACGGAGATTTCCGATGCGATCAAGGGCGGCATGGAGATCATTCCGGTCTCGCGCCTCGACGACGTCGTCGCCAAGGCGCTGGTGAAGAAGCCTGTGCCGATCGTCTGGGAAGAGGATACCAAGGTGACGGTGAAGCCGGACGGTGACGAAGCCGCCGGCGGCCTGACCGCTCACTAGGCTTCAGCGAAAAGATGATAAAACGGCGCCTTCGGGCGCCGTTTTTGTTTTCGGTGGGCAAGGAGACGAGGGCAATGCAGATCGACGGGCAATGCCATTGCGGGCGGATCACCTTCGAGGCCGAGGTCGATCCGGAGGAGGTCTCGGTCTGTCACTGCACCGATTGCCAGACGCTGACCGGCTCGCCGTTCCGGGTGACCGCGATCTGCACCAAGGCCGACGTCAAGCTGACCGCCGGTGCGCCCAAGATCTACGGCAAACGCGGCGACAACGGCCGGATGCGCTTCCAGCACTTCTGCGCCGATTGCGGTTCCCCGCTGTTCACCAGCGGCGAGGGCGACCAGGCCGACGATTGGGGCATCCGCTGGGGCTCTATCCGCCAGCGCGACAAACTGCGCCCCGTCAGGCAGATCTGGTGCCAGTCGGCGGCGGTCTGGATCGACGCGGTGCCGCTGCTGCGGGGGCGGCCGGGGGATTGACACCCAAGTCATTGGGGCTTGGGGTCTTGCCCCTTCGGGGCACGTAGGGCTAAAGAGGCGGCGAGGGCGATTAGCTCAGCTGGTTAGAGCATCTCGTTTACACCGAGAGGGTCCGCGGTTCGAATCCGTGATCGCCCACCATCCCCTAGAGACATATCGGCTCGGCGGCTTCTCGTCGGGTGGAATACGGCGGAGCGGAACGCTGGTGGCATAGGGCGCGGCGATGTTTGTCATCGAGGACGAATTACACGCCGAGCCCCAGGGCCGATTTCAGACGCGCCAGCAAGCCGTCGCGGAGTTGCAGCGGCTCGCTGCGATTCCGTGGGACGAAGAGCCCAATCGTCCGCCGTGCGGTGAACGCAATTGTGGTCGCCGTTACGAGCTGATCGAGTACGACGATAGCGTCAGGCCTTGGGCGGAGCTGTCCCGCACGCTTCTCCTTGAGATTTCTGCTGCCGGCGTGCAGTGGGTTACCGAGACGCAAACAGCTGCAATCAAGAGGCTCCCAATGCAACAGCCTAGCGGACACGAGCAAAACGCCGACCAGATCGCCTATTGGAACGGCCCGAGCGGCCAGCGCTGGGCCGATCGCCATGCGGCGCAGGAGAGCCTGCTCGGACCGATTGCCGACACGCTGATCGAACGCGCCAGGCCGAGGCCCGGTGAGCGCGTCCTCGATGTCGGCTGCGGCTCCGGTGCGACGACCTTTGCATTCGCGAAGGCGGTGGCACCCGATGGGTTCGCGCTCGGCCTCGACGTGTCCGAACCGATGCTGTCGCAGGCGCGCGCGTTTGCGCCAAAGGGCCTGCCGCTCGATTTCGTGCTGGCGGATGCGACGGTGCATCCGTTCGAGCCGGCGAGCTTTGATCTTTTGGCCTCGCGCTTCGGCGTGATGTTCTTTGCCGATCCCATTGCATCCTTCAGCAATCTCCGCCGCGCGCTGAAGCCGACCGGGCGGCTTGCCTTCGCCTGCTGGCGCGAGCCGAAGGAAAACCCCTGGATGATGGCGCCGCTGATGGCGGTCTACAAGCACGTGCCGAAGATGCCGCCGGTCGGGCCGGAGGAGCCGGGCCCGTTCGCCTTCGCCTCGGAAGAGCGTGTGATCCGCATCCTGAAGGGAGCGGGGTTCGTCGACATGGCGATGGAGCCGCACAATCTGGCGATGGATGTCGCGATCGGCGGCGGCCTCGATGCCGCGGTTGATGGCGCCTTGCAGATCGGCCCCGCCAGCCGCGCGCTGCAGGGACATCCGCCGGAGACGTACGCGGCCGCAAAAGCCTCGATCCGCGAGATGCTCGCGCCGTTCCAGAAGGGGCAGAGCGTGGCGTTGCAAGGCGCGATCTGGATCGTGACCGCGAAGGCGACGTAGTCGCCCCCGAATTTCCGGTTGCGAGCATTGAAGATGAATCCAGCACTGAACCAGCGCACGGGTCTTTCGTTCGCCTTGCCCCGGTGGGCACATTCCATCGCCTGGTTCTGGATCTGGGTCTGCGCGATCGGCCTGGCCTTGATGGTCCACCTGGCTTTCCTGGCGGCCTGGCCTGATCACTTCATTCATGAAGACAGCGCGGCATATCTCATACAGGCCGAATCCATCCTGAAAGGGCAGTATCTCGAGGATACGATGAAGCGGCCTTACGGCCTGGCCATCTTCCTCGTGCTGCTGTCAAAACTGTTCGGCCCGCACATCCTCGTCTTCGTCGTCGCGCAGCATCTGTTGAGCATCGGCACAGCGCTTTTGGTTGCAGGGATCGTGCGTTTTGCGGGCGCGCCGCGCTTCTTCGCGCTGTTGGCCTTTTGTCTTGCGGCGTTGCATGGTCGGATCGTCCACTACGACAACACGATCGGTGCGGAGACGATCTCCAACTTCCTGGTCAGTCTTGCGGCCTTCATCGCCGCGGGCGCCGCCTTCAGGAAATGGCCGGCCTTGCCGGCCGCAGCGGCTGTAGGCTTGACGCTCGGCGCCGTGATGACCTGCCGGTCGGCGGCGGTCGGACAGGCCGCAATCATTCTGTTGTGGCTGGTGGTGGTGCTGGACGGACGACTCCTGCGCCGGCTCGGCGTGCTTGCCCTGGCAGGCGTTCTCGCATCAGTCGTCTATCTGACGCCGGCGGCGATCAACTTGGCGATCGGCAAACGCCCGGCCGGCAACGAGACCCTGGCCGTGATGGCCTTCGTGGTCGGCTATTCCGGCGATTTCGAGCACGGCGTTCATCTCGACCGGAAGGCGCAGGCGCGGGGGTATGTCGAGCAGATGCGGGCCGCGGATACCCCTCAGGGATGGCCCGACATCGGTGTCTACCAGTGGCCGTTCGGCGCGATGCACCGGCTGGCGAAGACCGGCGACAGCGATACGGATCTCGAGCGGGTCGTGCGTGACATCTTCATCGAGACGCTGACGACGCCGTCGACGCTCTATCGACACCTCACGAAGCACTTTCTCCGGGAGATGTACTTCCTGTTGTTCGACGCAAATTCGGTTGCGCGGCGGACGCCCAGTCCGCAGGGCTATGAGTTCTTCATGGACCGCGACAGGTTCCCGTTCTTTGGCAGCCCGACCGGGTTGAAGTCCGGACAGTTGGTTCACGACTACTACAAACCCTGGGGGCCACTGTCGCGGCTGCTGCCGACCGCGGATCAGTTTCAGCTCAACCTGAACCGTCTCTTTGCGCGTGGCTACGCGCCGAGCTCGGATCTGGTCGCGCTGTGCTGCGGGTTGCAGGTTTCGACCGAATACGACGATTTCCCGGGTCTGATCTGGTGGCTGTCCTCGGCGACACTCGGCCTTGCGCTCTTGCTCCTGATTGGCGTCCCCGCGAGCCATGCGGGTTTGGTTCGGTGGCCGACCGGCCACCTCGTTGCCGGCGGCACATTGATGATCCTGCTGGCGTTGGTCAGCGCCGCGTTTCCGACCTTCCTCATTTATGGGCTCAATCGCTACGCGTACTACGCCATACCTTTCCTCGCAGGCTCGAGCGCGATCCTGGGGAGCGTGCTGTTCGATTGGCTTACGGCCAGAGCCAGGGCCAAGGTCCGCGGAACCGAGCGCGGCGAAGCATAAGCGCGGTTACACCACATCGTCCGGCGCCAGCGCGCAGCCATTGTCCGGATGGGTCTCGACCTGAAGCGTGGTGTGGCCGATGCGATGGGTCGTCTTCAGGAGCTGCGCCGTCTCCATCAGGAAGGCATCGCCGGTGCCGGCGGGCATGACGAGGTGGCAGGTCAGCGCCGTCTCGGTGGTCGAGATCGGCCAGACATGGAGATCGTGGATCGCCGACACGCCGGGACGCGCGAGCAAGAAGGCTCTGATCGCGGCGAGGTCGGTGCCCTTGGGTACTGCTGCCATCGACATGTCGATGGAGCCGCGCAACAGGCTGGTCGTGCTCCACAGGATGGTGGCGCAGATGACGAGGCTGGTGAGGGGGTCGAGCCAGAGCCAGCCGGTCCAGATGATCAGCGCCGCCGAGACCACGACGCCGAGCGAGACGGCGGCGTCGGCAGCCATGTGCAAGTACGCGCCCTCGATGTTGATGTCGTCCTTGCGGCCGCTCGCAAACAGCATAGCGGTGAAACCGTTGATGAGGATGCCGATGCCGGCGACCACCATCACCGTGACGCCCGCGACCGGCTCCGGCTCGCGCAGCCGCAGGATCGCCTCCCAGCCGATCGCGCCGGTTGCGACCAGCAGGAACACCGCATTGGCCAGTGCCGCCAGGATGGTGGAGGCGCGAAAGCCGTAGGTGAATCGGCCGCTCGGCGCCCGCCGCGCCGCGATCGAGGCGCCCCAGGCCACGACCAGTCCGAGGACGTCGGATAAATTATGGCCGGCGTCCGCAAGCAGGGCGGTGGAGTTTCCGACATAGCCGTAGACCGCTTCGGCCACCACCAGCGCGGTGTTGAGCGCAATGCCGATCGCGAAGGCCTTGCCGAACTTCGCGGGCGCATGAACATGGCCGTGACTGCGGTCGTGACCATGACCATGGTCGGCATGATCATGGTGGTGATGACCGTGATGGTCGTGGCTGCCCAATTCTAGCGCTCCCCGGACGTCGCCAAATCAGGTGCCATTGTAGGCGTTTCGTTTGCGACGTCACGGCGGAACAGCACGTAGAGTGCCGGCAGCACCAGCAAGGTCAGCACCGTCGAGGAGATGATGCCGCCGATCACCACGGTCGCCAGCGGCCGCTGCACCTCGGCGCCGGCACCGGTCGCGAGCGCCATCGGCACGAAGCCGAGCGAGGCGACCAGCGCCGTCATCAGCACCGGGCGCAGCCGCGTCAGCGCGCCCTCGCGCACGGCGTCCGCGACCGGCCGCCCCTCGCTGCGCAGCCGCTCGATGAAGGCGATGATGACGAGGCCGTTGAGCACGGCGACGCCGGAGAGCGCGATGAAGCCGACGCCGGCGCTGATGGACAGCGGAATACCGCGCAGCAGCAGCGCGGCGACGCCGCCGGTCAGCGCCAGCGGCACGCCGGAAAACACCAGCGCCGCATCCGCCGCCGATCCCATCCCCATGAACAGCAGCAGGAACACCAGCAGCAGCGCCACCGGCACCACGATCGTCAGCCGCTTGGTGGCGGAAACCAGCTGCTCGAACTGGCCGCCCCAGCCGATCCAGTAGCCGGGTGGCAGCTTGACCTTCTCGGCGACTGCCGCCTCGGCATCAGTGACGAACGAGCCGAGGTCGCGCGCGCGGACATTGGCGGTGACGACGATGCGCCGCTTGCCGTTCTCGCGGCTGATCTGGTTCGGGCCGGGCGTGGCATCCACGGTTGCAACCGACGACAGCGGCACATAGCGCATCTGGGTGAGCGGGGAGGCGGACAGCGCGGTGCGAACGGCCGTGCCGGTTGCTGCGTCCTCGCCGGGCGGCAGCGGGATCGGGATCGCGCGGATCGCCTCGAGATTGCCGCGCAGATGCTCCGGCAGCCGAACCACGATCTCGAAGCGGCGATCGCCCTCGAACAGCTTGCCGGCCGACTTGCCGCCGACGGCGATCTCGACGATGCCCTGCACCTCACTGACGCTGAGGCCGTAGCGGGCGAGCGCCTGGCGATCGAGGCGGACGGTGAGGATCGGAAGCCCTGCGACCTGCTCGATCTTGACGTCGCTGGCGCCGCGGATGCCGCGGATCGCGGCCTCCACCTGCCTTGCCGCGCCTTGCAGGATGTCGAGGTCATCGCCGAAGATCTTGACGCCGACGTCGCTACGCACCCCCGAGATCAGCTCGTTGACGCGGAACTGGATCGGCTGGGAGATTTCATAGGCGCTGCCGGGAATGTCGTCGGCGGCCTTGTCGATGGCTTCGATCACCTCCGATTTCGATTTGCCCGGATCAGGCCATTCGGCGCGCGGCTTCAGCATGATGTAGCCGTCCGTCTGCGCCGGCGACATTGGGTCGGTGGCGATCTCGGCGGTGCCGATGCGGGTGAAGAACTCCTTCACCTCCGGAATCTGCGTGATGCGCTTTTCCAACGCCTTCTGCAGGTCCAGCGATTGCGTCAGACTGGTGCCGGGAATCCGGATCGAGGCCAGCGCGACGTCGCCTTCGTCCAGGCTCGGAATGAATTCGCCGCCCATCCGCGAAGCGGCGATGCCGCTTGCGACCACGATGAATGCGGCCATGATGGCAACCGCGCCGCGGTTGTCGATGGCAAAGTGGAGCAGCGGGAGATAGGCGCGCTTGGCCATCCGCATGAACAGGTTTTCGTGCTCGGACACCTTGCCGGTGACGAAGATGGCGACGGCCGCCGGCACGAAGGTGATCGAGAACAGCACGGCTGCGCCCAGCGCCATCAGCACGGTCAGCGCCATCGGCGTGAACATCTTGCCCTCGACCCCCGTCAGCGTCAGCACGGGCAGATAGACCACCGCGATGATCAGCGTTCCGAACAGGCTCGGCTTGATCACCTCGCCCGACCCGCGCAGAATCGCGCGCAGCCGCTCGGAGGTCGTGAGCAGGCCGCCTTTCTCGCGCTGGGCCGCGGCCAGCATGCGCAGGCAATTCTCGACGATGATCACGGCGCCGTCGACGATGATGCCAAAGTCGATCGCGCCCAGGCTCATCAGGTTCGCGCTGACTTTCGTCTCGACCATGCCGGTGATCGTCATCGCCATGGACAGCGGAATGACGCAGGCCACAACGAGGGCGGCGCGGATGTTGCCGAGGATCAGGAACAGCACGGCCACCACCAGGGCGGCGCCTTCGAGGAGGTTGTTCCTGACCGTGCGGATGGTGGCTTCGACCAGATCGGTGCGGTCGTAGACGGTTCGCGTCACGACGCCATCGGGCAGCGATTTGGCAATCTCCTCGAGCCGGGCCGCGACCCGGCGCGCCACAGTGCGGCTGTTCTCGCCGATCAGCAGCATGGCGGTGCCGAGCACGGTCTCCTCGCCATCGCGCGTCGCGGCGCCCGTGCGCAAATCGCGGCCTTCCGTGACGGTCGCGACGTCCCTGATCCTGACGGGATTGCCGCCGCGCGAGCCGATGACGACGTCCTGGATTTCGCCGATATTGCCGACCTGGCCCGGCGAGCGAACAAGGTATTGCTCGCCGTTGCGCTCGATATAGCCGGCGCCGACATTGGCGTTGTTGGCGGCGAGCGCCGTCATGACGTCGCGAAAGCCGAGCCGGTAGGCCATCAGCTTGCCCGGGTCCGGCAGCACGTGGAATTGCCGCTCGAAGCCGCCGATGGTGTTGACCTCGATCACCCCTGGCACGTTGCGAAGCTGCGGCTTGATGATCCAGTCCTGCACGGTGCGCAAATCGGTCAACGAATAGTCGTGACCGCCTTGCGTCTTCGCGCCCGCCTTGTCGTCCGTCTTGGCCTCGACGGTGTACATGAAGATTTCGCCGAGCCCGGTCGAGACCGGGCCCATCGCGACCTCGACGCCAGCCGGAAGCTGGTCTTTCACCTGCTGGATGCGTTCGCCGACGAGCTGGCGGGCGAAAAAGATGTCGGTGCCGTCCTTGAAGACGACCGTCACCTGGCTGAGGCCGTAGCGCGACAGCGAGCGGGTATAGTCGAGCTTGGGCAGGCCGCCCATCGCGGTCTCGACGGGGAAGGTGATGCGCTGCTCGGTCTCGAGCGGCGAATAGCCGGGCGCGCGGGTGTTGATCTGGACCTGGACGTTGGTGATGTCAGGCACCGCGTCGATCGGAAGGCGCTGGAAATTCCAGGCCCCGAAAGCGACGGCGCCGAGCGCGAACAGGAGGACCAGCCAGCGCTGATGCAGCGAGACGGCGATCAGGCGCTCAATCATGTTCGGCCTCGCCCTTGCCCATCTCCGCCTTCACGACGAAGCTGTTCTCGGCAACGTAGTGCTCGCCGGCCGACAGGCCCGCCTTGATCTCGACATGGCGCGGATCGGAATCGCCGAGCTCCACGGGCCGTGCCTCGATCTTGTCGCCGTCCTCGCGCACGAACACGATGGTCCGGTTCTCCAGCGTCTGGATCGCGCTCCTGCGCACGGCGACCGCGACGTTGCGTGCGGCGAGGATCAGCCGTGCCGTGACAAACAGGCCGGGGCGCAGACGGCCGTCCGGATTTTGCAGCACCACGCGTGCCAATGCGGTCTGGGTCTCGCTGGAGCCGATCGGCGCCATGTAGGAGATCGTGCCCTTGATCTCGCCCCGGCCATCGTCGGGATCGATCAGCACCTCGTCGTTGAGGTGGACACGCCGGAGGTCCTGCCGGTAGATCGACAGGTCGACCCAGATGGTCGAGAGGTCGGCGACGACGAAGGCCGGCTTCTGCTCGGAGGCGTATTCGCCGAGCGAGATCTGCCGCTCGATGACGGTGCCGGCAAGGGGCGCCTTCAGCTCGTAGACGGTGAGGCTCTGGTTGCTCTCGATCGCGGCGAGCAGGTCGTCCTTGCCGACCTTGTCGCCGATGCGCTTCTGGATCGATTTGGCGAGGCCCGGAAAGCGCGGCGTCACCTGCACCACGGCTTCCTGGTTGGCGCGCAGGATGCCGTTGAAGGCGAGCGTGTCGGTCAGGGTGGCGCTCGCGGCTTCTGCCAGCGTCACGCCCGCGGCTGCCAGCTTGACGTCGGAGATGCGGATGCGGTCGGCACCGTGCTCGTCCTGCTCGACATGGTCGTTCGGCTTCTTCTCGGAATGCTCGGTGTGCTCGGTATGCGCGGGCGTGGCCGGAGCGAGCAGGGAATAGCCGTAGGCGCCGAGCGCGGCGGCAACGATGGCGACGAGAATGGTGGAGGACGTCTTCATCGTGCGCTCTCCCGCGCCAGCGTGAAGGGATTGCCGACGAGACCTTCGATGGTCGCAACGCCCGCGTGGAAATTCTGAAGCGCCTCCTGCTCGCGCAGCCGCGCTTGCGTGACGCTGGCCTGGGCGTCGAGCACCTCGAGCAGGGTGAAGCGGCCCTGGCCGTAGCCTTGCGAGATCGCCTCGGACGCCTCGACGGCCTTGGGGATGGCGGTCTCGCGCAGCACCGCGAGCTCGCGCAGCGAGCCCTGGACCGAGTCATAGGCGCGGCCGGCAATCACGATCAACGTGTTGCGGTTGGCCTCGCGCTCGGCCTTGGTCTTGGCGAGGCTTTCCTGCGCCGAGAGGATGTTGCCCTGGTTCTGGTCGAACACGGGGATCGGCACCGAAAGGGAGAGCCGAACCGCATCGTCATTGGTCTCGTTGAAGTGGCGCCAGCCGGCCGCGATCCGCACGTCCGGATACGGCTTGAGCCGCGCCAGCAGCAGCTCGGCATTGCGCTGGGCAAAGACCGCGGTCCAGCGCACCAGCTGCGGATTGGCGTCGATGGCGGCCACCACCGACTGGAACGTCGGCGGCTTGCCCATGGTGTCGAGGCGGCCGGAAACCTCGCCGAATTTTGCCGCGGGATCGCCCATCAGCACCGCAAGCTCGCGCCGGGCGCTGGCCAGCGTCGCCTTGAAGCGCTCGCGGTCGGCCTTCACCAGGGCGGAGGCGACCTCGGCGCGGCCGGTCTCGGCCGGCGAGGAGGCGCCGGCCTCGACGCGGCGGCGCAGCAGCGGCGTCAAGCGGTCGATCGCCGCAATCTGCTCGTCGAGGATCTGGATGCGCCGCTGCGCGCCGAGCACGCCGAGGAAGGCGATCGCGGTTTCCGACAGCACCTCCAGCCTGACCGCCTTGCGTTGGATCGCGGCGACCTCGATGCCAGCCGCGCCGGCCGCGATCCGCGCGTCGCGCTTGCCGAACAGCTCGAAGGCCTGGCTGATCTGGAGCGTGGTCTCGGCCGCTCGCGTCCCGCGGTACTTGCCGGAGCCGAATGAATCGTCCTGCTCGTACGACAGTTCCGGATTGAGCAGGGCGCCCGCCTGGATGCGCTGGCCCGTGGCGATGCCGACGTCGCGCTCCGCCGCCGTCAGGCGCGGGCTCGCGGCCAGCGCGCGCGACAGCGCGCTCCGCATCGTCAAAGTCTGGGCGTGAGACGGCGCAACCGCCAATCCTGCAATCAGACACGCTGCCGCGCACGCCAGGCGCGCGGCCATTCCCCTGCGAAACATGAAACCGACCCGTGAAGGATGAACCTAATGGGCGCGGACGCCCGACCAATCCGTTCAGGCAATGTGTTTGGGAGGCGGGGAGTCGGTATCGGGGATGATGCCGGCGAGCCGCGGTGCAGGCTGCGGGCTGGATGCGGACGCAAGCGCGACCGAAACGGCCGCCGGCGCCGGCTGTGTCACCGTCAGCGAGAAGCAGCCATGGCAATGATGTCCGCCGATGGCCTTGTGGTCGCTGTGGCCGGTGGGACCGTCAAGGACAGCGGCGATCTCCGAGCCGCCGCCGGGCGTGGTGACGTCGATGTCGTGCGAGCCATGCAACGCGCCCGCGAGCAGATAGACGACCGCGATCAGCACAGACAGCAGCCCGCGCCAGTTGCGCCGGCGGCAAGTTCCTGAGGGCTGGCGGTTCGCGGGCACGACGTCACTCTGGTTGCGGTCTGTGCCCGGCCTAGCATGGGGGCGGGAACAGTGTCGACCCGCAACATTGTTACGTCCCTTGAAGAATTGCCGCAGTGCTGGCCGCAGACGCCAGCGCGCTCCTCATTGGCGCGTGATCAGGCCCAGTTGAGCGTCGGCTGCCGCTTCGCATGCCACCTCTGGAACATCGCCGGTGTTGCCGGCGTCGGCTGATGCGATTGCGCACCGGCCGGCTTCCATCGCCTGCTCCAGCCATTTGATGGCTTCATCGATCCATCTGTCGTGCTGCTCGGGATCGGCGATCGCCTTTTCCCGAAATGCATCTGCCTGATGAAGGCACGCCGTTCTGCGATCCACGTGGCTCTCCCCGGTCCGGACCTTCCACCCCGGTCCGCATCCTTTGGGATCGCAGAGCAGGCGTCGCTAACATGGGACAGGAAGCGCAAAAGGAAGGCCCCAGCCCGGGGCTGACCGGCTGAGGCCTTCGTGCTCACAATCTTCATCCTTGGGACTCGAGCAGGCAACGCCCGTCTTGCCGGTTCGTTCCGCGATTGATGCCGAATTAGGAACGTTCCTCATACCTCGCGATTTAGCGAGCAGGAGAAACTGAGGAGGACGGGACTATGGACGGACTGATTTATCTCATCGGCTTGATCGTCGTGGTCATGGCGATCCTGTCGTTCTTCGGCCTGCGCTGAGAGAACGGCAATGGAAACCCTCGTACGCGACAACATGATGGAGGGCGGTGCGACGGCTGTCGACGACCGCCGGACCATCCAGTGGAGCTCGGTGCTCGCAGGCGCTCTCGCCGCCGGCGCAATGTCGTTCATTCTGGTCGGCTTCGGTGTTGCGGTCGGCCTGGGTGTCAGTTCGGCCTCGCCGACTTGGCGCGATGCCTCGGCGGCGCTGGCGCTGCTCTCCGGGCTCTATCTGATCATCCAGGCGATCATCAGCTTCGGCTTCGGCGGCTACATCACAGGGCGGACAACCCGCCCGGCGCCTGCGCTTGCAACGATCGAGGATGATGGCGAGCGGCGCGACGGGCTGCATGGCCTGACCGCCTGGGCATTGGCCGTGCTGGCTGGCGCAGCTCTGCTGGCGCTTCTTGGCGCTGCTGCGATCGACCGTTCGCCGATGCGCAGCTCGGCGAGCAATACCTCCGCGGCTGAGCCTCTGCTGAGCTATGAGCTCGACAAGCTGTTCCGCGCGCCCCGCCGCGCGCCAAACACGGATCTGAGGGAAGCCCGCGCCGAAGCGGGGCGTGTCCTCATGACGTCATCCAGCCACAGCGGCGTCAGCGCCGATGACCGGACCTACCTCGTGCAGCAGGTTGCCGCAGTAACGGGACTGGCGGCCCCTGACGCCGAACGGCGCGTCGATGTGTTGATCGCAGACTCGAAGACGGCCATCAACCGCGCGCGGCGCAACGCGATCATCGTGGCTTTCTCGGTCGCAGCCGCGACCCTGATCGGCGCCGCGGTGGCTTGGGCTGCGGCTGTCGCTGGCGGACGGCATCGTGACGGAGAGCCGTTGCCGAACTGGATGGCGAGCTCAAATCGCTTCCACCGCAATCCGCGCGCAATGCCGGTGCCGTAGGCTCCAAAACAAATGGCCGGGCGCAAGCCCGGCCATAACGGACGCCTGCACGAAGCTTCAGGCCTTCTCTTCCCAGATCATCGCCAGATGCACGATAGTCTGGACGGCTTTTTCCATGTCCTGCCGGCTGACCCATTCGAGCCGCGAATGAAACGCGTGCTCGCCGGCAAAGATGTTGGGGCAGGGCAGGCCCATGAAGGACAGGCGGGAGCCGTCGGTGCCGCCGCGGATCGCGGTGCGCATCGGCCGCAGGCCGGCGCGGCGGATCGCCTCGATGGCGTATTCGAGGATGTGCGGGTGACGGTCGATCACCTGCTTCATGTTGCGGTACTGCTCCCGCACCTCGAACGTGTAGGTCGAGCGCGGATAGTCCTTCATCACGTCCTTGACGATGGTCTCGAGCAGGACCTCCTTCTCCTTCAGTCCTTCCTCGGTGAAGTCGCGGACGATGAAGGAGAGCGTCGCCTGCTCCAGCGCGCCCTCGATGCCGATCGGATGCAGAAAGCCCTGCTTGCCCGAGGTCGTCTCCGGCGAGCAGCCTTCCTTCGGCAGCCGCTCGACGATGGCGGCCGCGATCTTGATCGCATGCTCCATCTTGCCCTTGGCGTAGCCGGGATGGGCGCTGACGCCGTTGATGGTGATGGTGGCGCCGTCGGCCGAGAAGGTCTCGTCCTCGACGCAGCCGGCGCTTTCGCCGTCCATGGTGTAGCCGAAATCGGCACCGAGCTTCTTCAGGTCGACATTGTCGACGCCGCGGCCGATCTCTTCGTCCGGCGTGAACAGGATCTTGATGGTGCCGTGCTTCACATCGGGATTGTTGATGAAGAAGTGCGCGGCATCCATGATCTCGGCGACGCCCGCCTTGTTGTCGGCACCCAGCAGCGTCGTGCCGTCGGTGGTGATGATGTCGTTGCCGATCTGGTTCTTCAGCGCGGGGTGCTCGGCGAAGCGGATCACCTGGCTGGTGTCGCCCGGCAGGGTGATGTCACCGCCGCGATAGTTCTTCAGAACTTGCGGCTTGACGTCCTTGCCGGTGACGTCGGGCGAGGTGTCCATGTGGGAGCAGAAGCAGATCACCGGCACCTTCTTGTCGGTGTTGGCCGGGATCGTTCCGTAGACGTAGCCGTAATCGTCGAGATGCGCGTCCGCGACGCCCATGGCCTTCAGCTCGGCGGCGAGCACGCGGCCGAGATCCTTCTGCTTCTCGGTCGAGGGCGAGTGAGGGGAGTCCGGATCAGACTGGGTGTCGATGGTGACGTAGCGCAGGAAGCGCTCGGTCACGGTATGCGAAAAGGTGAGGGAGGACATTTCTGGTCAAACCGCCGGGGTCAGGGAAGCAGCCGGTATACCAGAAAAGCGGGCCGCGTTGCGGCAGGAAGGAGGTGGGATCAGGCTTAACGAAAGGTAGCCTCAGATCGCCTCTTTCAGTTCCTTGACCGGACGGAAGGTGACCTTCTTGCTGGCCTTGATGTGGATCGGCTCGCCGGTGGCGGGATTGCGGCCGGTGCGGGCGGCGCGCTTGCGGACCTGGAGGATGCCGAGCCCGACGATGCGGACCCGGTCGCCCTTCTTGAGGTGCTTGGCGATCAAATCGACCATGTCGGTCAGGACCGCCTCGGCGCGCTTTTTCGACAGATCCTGGCTCTCGGCGATATCGGCGGCGAGCTGCTTGAGCGTGATGGTGGCGGGAGCGGCTGCCTTCTTCGCCGAATCCTTCTTGGCCGAATCCTTCTTAGCCATGACTGGCCTCCTCGGTTGTCCAATGACAGGGCCTCCCTGGAAAAGCCGAGAATGCGTGGGGATCCCTCTAAGTCCTTTGAGACCTAGACGATTCGGGCGCGGCTGACACCGCCGCGGGTCCGGCCGGACGAACGTCGTCCACGGCTCGCCGCAGCTGCGACGGCCCTGAAGGAGTTCAAGCTAAGACTATGAAGGGATTGCCAAAATGGCGCGAGAGACGGGGCTCGAACCCGCGACCTCCGGCGTGACAGGCCGGCGCTCTAACCAACTGAGCTACTCCCGCGTGGTTCGCTGAACGCGCGCGGAACGAGGGGGGACTTAAAGGCGGGGCTGAGTGAAGTCAAGGACGTTGCGCTGGCACGGTGTATCTCGGCTAAGCATTGCTCTGGAAAACGAAAAAGGCCGCCCGGAGGCGGCCATCGGTCAGCCCGGAAGAGGACGTATCAGCGAATCTCGGACGTGCCCGCGCTCGTCACCACCACCGGCTTGCCGGCCTTGATCACGTGGGTGGACTGGGCGGTCTGGCTGTAATCGGCATTGGTGCGGGCCGCGATGCCGAAGCCGGCGACCACGATGCCGGCAACCAGCGCCACCACCACGATCTTCAGGTGGGTCGCACGATCAGCAGAGTGAATGGAGTGGTTCATCTGAGCCTCCCGACGGGCTTTGCCGCCGTCTATGGGCTCATGTCTTAAGGACCATCTGTTTCCGGATGGTTTCGCGGGTTCCGCAAAATGGTTTCATTAATACGCCCGCTGGGTTTCGCCGGGCTTACGGCCGGAAAAGGTCTCAGGCCGCCGCCCGGTCGATATCGGCCCGGATCGAGCGCGCCGCCCAGATGAAGAGCAGGGCGCCGAGCGTGGTCGTGACCGCCGCCGAGAGCAGGGAATAGCGCACGGCTTCGGTGCCATAACTGCCCTTCAGCGCGTCGTTGACCACGCCGACAGCGAGCGGGCCGACGCCCTGGCCGAAGCAGGTCGCGGTGAGCGCGATCAGCGCGGAGGCCAGCGCCCGCATGCTGGGCTTGGCCACCGTCTGCGCGATCGCGAAGATCGGCCCCAGATGGAAGCCGACCAGGAACGAGGTCAGCGCCAGCATGGCAACCATCATCGCGAAATCCTGCGTCAGCATGCAGAGCGCGAACACGGGGCCAGCGAGGGCCGAGGTGATCGCGGGCGCCCACAGCTTCCAGCGGTCGTCGCGGCGGCTCACTTGCGCCACGACGAAGCCGCCGAGCAGGGTGCCGGCCATGCCGGCAAGGCCTTTGAAGGTGCCAGCATAGGTGCCGATCTCGGCGCTCGACAGATGGTGCACGCGGGCGAGGAACGGCGGAATCCAGGCCGCGGTCGCGTAGTTGGTGTAGGTGGTGAGGCAGAAGCCGATCAGGACGATGATGAAGCTTCGCTGCGAGACGAGGAAGCGCAGCGTCGGCCCGAGCGGCTCGGGCACGAAACTCTCCTGCATCGCGCCGCGCTTCGGCTCGGAGATCGTCAGCCACAGCACCAGTGCGAGCAGGATGCCGGGCAGGCCGGCGACGTAGAAGGCCATCCGCCAGCCATAGTGCTGGTTGACGTAGCCGCCGATGAAATAGCCGAGGAAGACGCCGAGATAGGTGCCGATAGCGTAGATGCCGAGGGCGCGTGGACGCTCGTTCTTGGCGAAGAGGTCGGCGACGATCGATTGCGAGGCCGGCGAGCCCGCGGATTCGCCGACGCCGACGCCGATGCGCGCCAGCGCCAGCGAGGTTACGCTGGTGGCCGCGCCGCACAGCGCAGTCATCGCGCTCCAGAACGCAAAGGCGACAGCGACGATGTTGCGGCGGTTGAGCCGGTCGGCGATGCGCGCGATGGGAATGCCGAGCAGGGAATAGAACAGTGCGAAGCCGAAGCCCGCGAGCAGGCCCATCATGGTGTCGCTGAGGGCGAACTCCTTTTTGATCGGCTCGATCAGCACGTTGAAGATCGTGCGGTCGAGGAAGTTCAGCGCGTAGATGATGGTGAGCAGCCCCAGCACGTAATAGCGCCGCGCCGGGGGCTTGGCCGCGGCAGCCGTTTGCACCGACATCTGTGACGTCACATCGACCATCGCTTCCCCCAATTTGTCTTTGTTATCGTTGTCGGTCCAGCCCTTCGTGGAGCTGGTAGATCAGCCTTCGCGGATGTAATTCCCCGCTTCGAATGCGACCGGAGGCGCGCCGGCATCGAACGAGACGCCGATCGGATCGCGGCCGGCGGCGAGCGCATCGAGCTGGTCGCTCAGCATGCGCCGGATCAACAGGATGCCGCGGTCGCTCTGGCCGAAATGCTCCTCGGAATGAACGGTGACCTCGCCCTGGCCGACCTGGGCCTCGTAATCGCCGGGGAATTGCTGGTGCTCTTGCTCGGTCATGTCCCACCAGAACTTGCCGTTGAATTTCGAGCGCATGCGGCTGATGTCGCCGGGAGCCTTGACGCGGCCGGCGACATAGATCCGGAAGGAGCCATCGTCGATCGGAAGCACCCAGCCGATCGACTCGACGCGGGCGAACTGCGCGACGCGCGGGTTCGGCACGACGCGCAGCGTCGGCAGCGCGGCCTCGCTGACGCGATAGAACACCTTGCCGTCGTCCTGCTTGCGCTCGGAGCGGACGAGGACGCCGCGCGGCGATTTCTCGAACGTCACCTCCGGGATCGACGCCATCATGTTGGTGAATTGCGGGCCCGAGAACGAGCCGTGCAGCACCGGCACGTGATAGGGATCGACCACGTTCTCGAAATGCTGCAGCCAGTTGCAGGGGATGATGGCGGGGCCACCGCCGCCGATCGAGGAATCATCGGCTTCGACCAGCTCGCCGTCGTCCATTGTCTCCAGGCATTCGTAAGCCGGCAGCACCGGGCGTTTCTCGGCCGGGCCCATATAGGCGAAGATCAGTCCGTAGCGTTCCTCGACCGGATACCAGGGCTGGCGCACCTTGTCCTTGAACTGGCCGCCGTCGAGCTCGCAGGGCTGCTCCAGGCAGTGGCCCTCGGTGTCGAACTTCCAGCCGTGATAGCAGCAGCGGATGCCGTCATCCTCGACCTTGCCATAGTAGAGCGTGGTGCCGCGGTGGCAGCAGCGGGCGTGCAAGAGGCCGGCGCGGCCATGCTTGTCGCGGAACAGCACCAGATCCTCGCCCAGTGCGCGCACTTTCTTCGGTGTGTCGGTGGCGTCACTGATGAGCCCGACCGGGTGCCAGTAGCGCCGCAGCAGCTCGCCCATCGGCGTGCCGCGCACGACCGAGGTGAGCTCGGTGCGCGTGTGCGCCGGCTTCATCGCATAGGCCGTGCCGAGATCACGATCCCGCTGGGTGATGGTCATGCCGGTCCTCCCGCTTTGGCCGTGATGGCCGGGCCTTTTCGATGCCTTGGATCCAGTGAAAGATAATTCGATGACAATGTCAACGATCTTCCAAATGCCTCTTAGTCGCATTGGATGAGGCGGCCGGCGGGGCTTGGCAGGCTCGGGCTTGGCAGGCTCGGACTTTCTTGGCAGAGGTGGATCATGAGCCAGATCGAGAGCAGGGGCGGGGCGACGTCGCCCGCAGACGAGAGCGAACCGTCGGCCCCGATCACCGTGATGCTGTCGTCGCGACTGATGGTGCTTGCCAATCTGCTCAAGCGCGGTGCGATCCTGCGCTACAAGCGCCTCACCGGATTGTCCTCGGTCGAGTTCGGTCTTGTCGCCTCGCTCGGCCGCCGGCCGCCGATGAGCGTGGCGCGGCTTGCCGAAGCCGTCGGTCAGGACAAGGGACAAATCAGCCGCGCGCTGGCCAATCTGCTCTCGCGCAAGCTGATCGCAAAATCGGCAAATCCGAAAGATAGCCGCGAAGTGCTGATCTCTCTGACGGCGGCGGGCCTTGCAGCGCATGATGCGATCGTCGACGGCGCGCAGGAGCGCAACCGGCGCCTGCTGGAAGATCTGAGCGAAGCCGAGTTCCACACGCTGCTGGGTCAAGTCGATCGGCTCACGGCGATCGCAGCCGAGATGCTCGAGAGCGAGAAGAACTCACGCTGATCTCGCCGCGCTCTCTCGATCGCGACATGTTGGATCGCTTCTAAGAGTCCTTCTAAGAAGTTTTCAATTAGGGAATTTTCGCGCCCTCACATAAGCGTCGCCGTTGAGCGCATGCCGTCCGGGGACAGGCGGCATGACGCATCGAACATGCAGCTTCGGGGTGGCGCGTTGAACAGTCTGGGAATGCTGCGGTCGGCCGTATTGGCGACCGCTTCCGCTTTGGTCTTGGTGCCGCAGGCATCGCTTGCACAATCGTCCGCGCAGAGTGGCGCAACGAACCTGCCGTCGGTGACCGTCACCGCGCCGGAAACGCGCCGCCGCGCCGCCACGACTCCTCAGCGCCGTGCGCCGCGGTCGTCGGAGCAGACCGCCAACAGGAACAGGCCGCCGCAGCAGCGCGATGTCGGCTTCGTCGAGACGCCGCGCGGCCCGGTGAACGGCTACGTCGCGGGCCGCAGTTCGTCCGGCACCAAGACCAACACGCCGATCATGCAGACGCCGCAATCGGTGTCCGTGATCGGCGCCGAGCAGATCCGCGACCAGAAGCCGAACAAGCTCGACGAAGTGCTGCGCTACACCGCCGGAGTGCGCGCCGGCACCTTCGGTGCCGACACGCGCAACGACTGGTGGCTGATCCGCGGCTTCAAGTCCGACGACATCGGACTGTTCCTCGACGGCATGCAGCTGTTCTACACCTCCTATGCGAGCTGGCGGCTGCCGCCGTCCAACATGGAGCGCGTCGAGGTGCTGCGCGGTCCGTCCGCGGTGCTCTACGGCGGATCGAGCCCGAGCGGCATCGTCAACGTCATCAGCAAGATGCCGCCAGCCGAGCCGATCCGCTACATCGAGACCGGCGTCAACAATTTCGGCAACGCTTATGTCGGCTTCGATGTCGGCGGGCCGATCGCGACCCAGCCGCAGGACGGCAAGCTGTTCTATCGCGTCGTCGGCGAGATCAGGAACGGCGGCACGCAGGTCGACTTCACGCCTGACAACAACTACTTCATCGCGCCGTCCTTCACGTGGAAGCCGGATGCCGACACGAGCTTCACGGTTCTCGCATCGGCCTCGAAGACTGACACGAGGGGCATCAACTTCCTGCCCTACCAGGGCACGGTGACGAACGCGCCGTTCGGCAAGATCCCGACCAGCTTCTTCGTCGGCGATCCCAATGTCGACAAGTTCACGCGCGAGCAGGAGATGCTCGGTTACCAGTTCGAGCGCAATCTCACCGATGACCTCACGTTCCGGCAGAATGCGCGGTTCGCGCATATCGATCTGACCTATCGCGGCTTCATCGGGAACGGCTGGGACAACATCAACACGGCGACGATGGGCCGTTATAATTGGTATGCGAAGAACACCGCCAACCAGGCCAATCTCGACAACCAGCTGGAATATCGCTTCAACACCGGTCCCGTCAGGCACACGATGCTGTTCGGCGTCGATCTCAAGGGCTACCAGATCGACGACTACCAGAACTTCAACTTCGGCACCGTCCCTTCGGTCAATGTCTTCAATCCCGTCTATGGCCTCAGCATTCCGCTGACGGGCGCTCCGTTCCGCAACTTCCTGATCACGCAGAAGCAGGCGGGTACCTACCTCCAGGATCAGATGAAGCTCGGCAACTTCACGCTGGTGCTGAGCGGCCGCAACGATTGGGTCGAGACGACGCAGGAAGCGCGCGACACCGGGGCCAGCGTCGCCAGCCGCGACGACAGCAAGTTCAGCGGGCGGGCCGGGCTGATCTACAATTTCGACAACGGCATCGCGCCCTATGTCTCCTATGCCACGAGCTACAATCCGGTCATCGGTCTCAACGCCAGCAACCAGCTCTTCCTGCCGGAGACCGGGCAGCAGACCGAGATCGGCGTGAAGGTCGCACCGAAGGGATTCGACGGCTATTTCACGGCCTCGGTTTTCGACCTGAAGCGCCAGAACGTCGCGACGACAGCGGGGACGCCGATTTTGCTGAACCAGACCGGCGAGGTGACCTCGCGCGGCATCGAGCTCGAAGCGGTGGCCAATGCCACCAGGGAACTCAAACTGATCGGCGCCTTCACCGCCTATCATCTCTTCAACAGCCGGGACCTCGATCCGTCGCTGGTCGGCAAGACGCCGACCAACACGCCCCAGCTGCTGGTCTCGGGCTGGGCGGACTACACCTTCAAGGACGGGCCGCTCGAAGGCTTCGGTTTTGGCGGCGGCGTGCGCTACGTCGGCTCATCCTGGGCTGACCCGGCCAACACCCTCGAGGTTCCCGCAGTCGTGCTCGGCGATCTCGCACTCCATTACGAATGGCAGAACTGGCGGACGGCGCTGAACGTGATCAACCTGACCGACAAGATCTATGTCGCGAGCTGTTCGTTCCCGACGTCCTGCTTCTACGGCGACCGCCGGCGCGTCACCGCTAGCGTTTCCTACAAATGGTGAGGACAGGTGAGGGCGGCTGACGCCGGTCCTCCACCACGAGATAGATGAGCACCCGGGCTATGCCCCCCAGCCCGAAGCTCATCGGAGCGCGGCGCGCGCGACGGCCCTCCACGTCGCCGCTCGCCGCGCTCGCGACCGGTCGGGCTGCAATATATCGCAAGTCGGTGCTGTCTTCGCAGCAGGCAGGCCCGGTCCCGCCGCGATGCATGGCTCGTCTGATCACTTGCGCCTGTGGATAGGTATCTTTGCTGCACCTGTCCTGCCTCGCGGGCGGCGACGATCACCGGCCTTCCGGCCGCGCTGTTCCGGGGAACGGTCGGCTATATGTCGCCGGGGTGACAGTCTGGGGCGGCTGACGGCGGCCGCGCCTCGGTTTGGGTGCGCTGCCGCACCAGAAAACCGGCGGCTTTTCTCGGGCAATGCGCGGCAAAGAGCTGCTCTGGCCCGTACGCCGGCAATCTCAGAACCACGGCCTTGCAAAACGGTGGCCGCCCTTGCTGGGCCTTGCGATCTGCTCCATACCAGCGCGGGGTGATTCCGGGATTTTCACCGTTCTGGGGGCGGCAAAGGGCCTAAAAAGAGCGTGTCTTGCGCCCATTGGTGCACTGCGCTAAGGCTCAGAATAATTCCAAATCGGACGAATCCGTGGCTGTCCCGAGGCTGCGGGAAAAAGGGCTCGCCAATGAGCGGCATTCTGCAGAACTATCTTCCACTCGTCGTCTTTATAGGGGTAGCGGGCCTCATTGGCCTCGTGCTGCTGATCGCGCCCTTCGTCGTGGCGTTCCAGCAGCCGGACCCGGAGAAGCTGTCGGCGTATGAGTGCGGTTTCAACGCCTTCGACGACGCGCGCATGAAGTTCGACGTCCGCTTTTATCTGGTCGCCATCCTCTTCATCATCTTCGATCTCGAGGTGGCGTTTCTGTTTCCCTGGGCGGTGGCGTTCGGCAAGCTTGGCGCGACCGGCTTCTGGTCCATGGTGGTGTTCCTCGCCGTGCTGACGGTCGGGTTCGCCTATGAATGGAAGAAGGGAGCACTCGAATGGGATTGAACCCCGTGTCGTCCACAGGTCCGGCTATCGCGCCGGCCCCCAAGGGCATCCTGGATCCGTCGACCGGCAAGCCGGTCGGAGCCAATGATCCGTTCTTCCTCGAGGTCAACTCCGAGCTGTCCGACAAGGGCTTCTTCGTGGCCGCGACCGACGACCTCATCACCTGGGCCCGTACCGGCTCCCTGATGTGGATGACCTTCGGTCTCGCCTGCTGTGCGGTCGAGATGATGCAGGTGTCGATGCCGCGCTACGACGTCGAGCGCTTCGGCTTCGCGCCGCGTGCCTCGCCGCGCCAGTCCGACGTGATGATCGTTGCAGGCACCTTGACCAACAAGATGGCGCCGGCTTTGCGCAAGGTCTACGACCAGATGCCCGAGCCGCGCTACGTCATCTCGATGGGCTCCTGCGCCAATGGCGGCGGCTATTATCACTATTCCTACTCGGTCGTGCGCGGCTGCGACCGCATCGTGCCGATCGACATCTATGTGCCGGGCTGCCCGCCCACGGCGGAAGCGCTGCTTTACGGCGTGCTGCTGCTGCAGAAGAAGATCCGGCGCACCGGCACCATCGAACGCTAAGGTTTTACGTCATGGACGACGCCAAGCTCGACGCCCTGGGGCAGACGATCGTTAGCGCGCTTCCGGGCGCCGCCATCGGTCATTCGGTGGCCTTCAACCAGCTGACGGTTGATGTCGAGGCCAGCAAGATCGTCGAGGTGGTCAAGTACCTCCGCGACGACCCGAACTGCCGCTTCATCAACTTCACCGACATCACGGCCGCGGACTACCCGTCGCGCGAGAAGCGCTTCGACGTGATCTATCACTTCCTGTCCCCGACCCTGAACGCGCGGATCCGGCTCAAGGCCCAGGCCGATGAGACCACCCAGGTGCCGTCGCTGATCGAGGTGTTCCCCGGCGCCGACTGGTTCGAGCGCGAGGCCTACGACCTCTACGGCGTGTTCTTCGTCGGCCATCCCGACATGCGCCGCATCCTCACCGATTACGGTTTCGAGGGCCACCCGCTGCGCAAGGACTTTCCGACCACCGGTTTCGTCGAGGTTCGTTACGACGACCAGGAGAAGCGGGTGGTGTACGAGCCCGTCCGGCTCAACCAGGAATTCCGCAAGTTCGACTTTTTGTCTCCGTGGGAGGGAGCCGATTATCCGGTCCTTCCGGGAGACGAAAAAGCGGGACCGAAGGTCTGATCATGAACGAGCAACCCGAACAGCTTCGCAATTTCACCATCAATTTCGGTCCGCAGCATCCGGCCGCGCACGGCGTGCTGCGACTCGTGCTCGAATTGGATGGTGAGGTGGTCGCGCGCGTCGACCCCCACATTGGTCTCTTGCATCGCGGCACCGAAAAACTGATCGAGCAGAAGACCTATCTCCAGGCGATCCCGTATTTCGATCGGCTCGACTACGTCGCGCCGATGAACCAGGAGCACGCCTTCTGCATGGCGGCTGAAAAGCTGCTCGGCATCGAGGTGCCGCGCCGCGGCCAGCTCATCCGTGTGCTCTATTGCGAGATCGGCCGCATCCTGTCGCATCTGCTCAACGTCACCACGCAGGCGATGGACGTCGGCGCGCTGACCCCGCCGCTGTGGGGCTTTGAAGAGCGCGAGAAGCTGATGGTGTTCTACGAGCGCGCCTCGGGCAGCCGTATGCACGCGGCCTTCTTCCGCGTCGGCGGCGTGCATCAGGACCTGCCGCAGAAGCTGGTCGACGACATCGAGGCCTGGTGCGATCCGTTCCTGAAGGTCGTGGACGACCTCGACCGTCTTCTCACCGCCAACCGCATCTTCAAGCAGCGCAACGTCGATATCGGCGTGGTGCCGCTGAAGGAAGCCTGGGAGTGGGGCTTCTCCGGCGTGATGGTGCGCGGCTCGGGCGCGGCCTGGGACCTGCGCAAGTCGCAGCCTTATGAATGCTACGCCGAGATGGATTTCGACATTCCGATCGGCAAGAACGGCGACTGCTACGACCGCTATCTGATCCGCATGGAAGAGATGCGGCAGTCCATCCGCATCATGAAGCAGTGCATTCAGAAGCTGAACACCCCTGAAGGCAAGGGCCCCGTCGTCGTCGAGGACAACAAGGTCGCGCCGCCGCGCCGTGGCGAGATGAAGCGCTCGATGGAAGCGCTGATCCACCACTTCAAGCTCTACACCGAAGGCGTCCACGTGCCGGCCGGCGAAGTCTATGCCGCGGTCGAGGCGCCGAAGGGCGAGTTCGGCGTCTATCTGATCTCCGACGGCACCAACAAGCCCTATAAGTGCAAGATCCGCGCGCCGGGCTTTGCGCATCTGCAGGCGATGGATCACATCTGCCGCGGCCATCTGCTCGCCGACGTCTCGGCGATCCTCGGCTCGCTCGACATCGTGTTCGGAGAGGTCGATCGGTAATGGGGCAGCAGGCGCCAATCCAGTTTGACCGCGCTTCGGGGGCCCTTGAAGGGGCCAACCTGTGGGAGCGGACGGCTGCCTTGGCGCTGGTGACGGGATCGAAGATCTCGTCGCACTTCTCGCACATGGGCTACATCGCCTGCGCGAATTTGCTGCGGAAGACGCTGCCCGAGCGCAACATCGCGATCAGGCTCAATCCCGACGCCGTGTTCGAATTCCCTTACGGCGACGGCTATTGGAGCAAGCTGCTCAACCGCTCGTACAATTACGAGGACGAGCTCGAGCTGCTGTTCGCCGATTCCGTCGACGTCGACTACACGCTGCTCGATTGCGGCGCCAATTACGGCTATTGGTCGGTGCTGGTGTCGAGCAGGCCGTTCGGCTCGCACAAGGCGATCGCGATCGAGCCGTCGGGGCAGAACTATCCGAAGCTCGCCAACAATGCCCGCGTCAACGGCAATCGCTTCGAGACCATGAAATGCGCGATCGGCGCCAGCCGCGGCACCGCGCGTCTGTCAGGCACCAAGCACGAGGCCTTCAGCATCGCCGGCGATCCCTCCGCGGGCGGTGAGGAGGTGCCGGTCATCGCTCTCGACAATCTGATCGAGGACGGCAAGGTCGCAAGCGCCGGCAAGTACCTGATCAAGCTCGACGTCGAGGGCGTCGAGATCGAGGCGATCAAGGGCGGCGCGCGTCTGCTCCAGGCCGACAGCGTCATCATGTGCGAGGAGCACGGCAGCGACCGCTCTCATGCGGTGTCGCGCTTCATCCTCGAGCAGACCCCGCTGAAGCTGATCGTGTTCGATCCGCGCAGCAACCGGATGGAGACCGTGACCGAGCTGTCGATCCTCGACCGCATCAAGGTCTCGACCCACGTCGGCTACAACGTTTTCGGCACCGCAAGCGCATTTTGGCAGGACAGGATCGAAGCCCTGAATGCGAAAACAGCGCGCCGCATGCAGTGAGAGATTGAAGAGATGTCCGTTCGCCGATTAGCACCGAAGGAAGTCCAGCCCGCGAGCTTTGCGTTCACGGAGGAGAACCTCGCGTTCGCCAAGCAGCAGATCGCGAAATATCCGGCGGGACGCCAGGCCTCCGCCGTCATCGCCATCCTCTGGCGCGCGCAGGAGCAGCACGACGGCTGGGTCTCCGAAGCCGCGATCCGCGTCATCGCCGACATGCTCGACATGCCCTATATCCGCGTGCTGGAAGTTGCGACCTTCTACACGATGTTCCAGCTCGCCCCCGTCGGCAAGAAGGCCCACGTCCAGGTCTGCGGCACCACGCCGTGCCGGCTGCGCGGCGCCGAGGATCTGATCCACGTCTGCGAGCACCGCATCCATCACGAGCCCTTCCACCTGTCCAAGGACGGCAATTTCAGCTGGGAGGAGGTCGAGTGCCTCGGTGCCTGCGTGAACGCGCCGATGGTGCTGATCGGCAAGGACACTTATGAGGACCTGACCAAGGAAAGCTTCGGCAAGGTGCTCGACGGTTTCGCTTCGGGCAATCCGCCCAAGCCCGGTCCGCAGAACGGCCGCCAGTTCTCGGCGCCGATCACGGGGCCGACCACGCTGAAGGAGAGCACCTGATGCGTGGTCTCTCGCAGCCTTCGGTGCAGGAGAGTGGTGCCATGAAGAAGTGGGGCTTCATCGCGTTGCACGCCGCCGTGGCGGCCGCTTTCATTTTCCTGCTGCAGCGTTTCAGCCTGAACGCGTCGCTGGAATCCAGTCTGCTCTGGGCGCTGACCTTCGCCGTCTGCGCCGCCGGACTTGCCTACAAGCAGACCATTCGTTGATCGGAAAGCACTGATATGCTCGAGGACAAGGACCGCATCTTCAAGAACCTCTACGGCCTCCACGATTGGGGGCTCGAGGGTGCGCGGCGCCGTGGCGCCTGGGATGGCACCAAGAACATCATCGACAAGGGCCGCGACTGGATCATCAACGAGATGAAGGCGTCGGGCCTGCGCGGCCGCGGCGGCGCCGGCTTCCCGACCGGCCTGAAATGGTCGTTCATGCCGAAGGAATCGACCGACGGCCGGCCGAGCTATCTGGTCGTCAACGCCGACGAGTCCGAGCCCGGCACCTGCAAGGATCGCGAGATCATGCGGCACGATCCGCATCTCCTGATCGAGGGCTGCCTGATCGCGAGCTGCGCGATGAACGCGCATGCCTGCTACATCTATGTCCGCGGTGAATTCATCCGCGAGCGCGAGCATCTCCAGGCCGCGATCGACCAGGCCTATGAGGCCAAGCTGGTCGGCAAGGACAACGTCAACGGCTGGCCGTTCGACATCTACGTCGCGCACGGCGCCGGCGCTTACATCTGCGGCGAAGAGACCGCGCTGCTCGAAAGCCTCGAAGGCAAGAAGGGCCAGCCGCGCCTGAAGCCGCCGTTCCCGGCCAATGTCGGCCTGTTCGGCTGCCCGACCACCGTCAACAACGTCGAGTCCATCGCCGTTGCGCCCGACATCCTGCGCCGCGGCGCCGCGTGGTTCGCCGGCATCGGCCGTCCGAACAATGTCGGCACCAAGCTCTTCTGCATCTCCGGCCATGTCGAGCGGCCCTGCAACGTCGAAGAGGCCATGGGCATTCCGTTCCGTGAGCTGATCGACAAGCATTGCGGCGGCATCCGCGGCGGCTGGGACAACCTCAAGGCCGTGATCCCCGGCGGCTCGTCGGTGCGCATGGTGCCGGCCGAGCAGATCATCGACACGCCGATGGATTTCGACAGCCTGAGCAAGCTGCGCTCGGGCCTCGGCACCGCGGCCGTGATCGTGATGGACAAGTCGACCGATCTGATCCGCGCCATCGCCCGCATCTCCTATTTCTACAAGCACGAGAGCTGCGGCCAGTGCACGCCGTGCCGCGAGGGCACCGGCTGGATGTGGCGCGTGCTGACCCGCATGGCCGAGGGCCGCGCGCATAAGCGCGAGATCGACATGCTCCTCGAAGTGACGAAACAGGTCGAAGGCCACACCATCTGCGCGCTCGGCGACGCGGCGGCATGGCCGATCCAGGGCCTGATCGCGCATTTCCGTCATGAGATCGAAGCGCGCATCGACGAATATTCGCACAAGTCCGACATCGACGATATCGGCGTCCGCGATCCCGTGAACATGGTCGCGGCGGAGTGAGAGACATGACCAAGCTCATCATCGACGGCAAAGAGATCGATGTCCCCGCCGAATACACGCTGCTTCAGGCGTGCGAGGCGGCCGGCGCCGAGATTCCGCGCTTCTGCTATCACGAGCGGCTGTCGATCGCCGGCAATTGCCGGATGTGCCTCGTCGAAGTGAAGGGCGGCCCCAAGCCGGTCGCGAGCTGCGCCTGGGGCGTGCGCGACTGCCGCCCGGGCCCGAAGGGCGAGCCGCCGGAAATCTCCACGCGTTCGCCGATGGTGAAGAAGGCACGCGAAGGCGTGATGGAATTCCTTCTCATCAATCACCCGCTGGACTGCCCGATCTGCGACCAGGGCGGCGAGTGCGACCTGCAGGACCAGGCGATGGGCTATGGTGTCGACACCAGCCGCTTCGCCGAGAACAAGCGCGCGGTCGAGGACAAATATCTCGGCGCGCTGGTCAAGACCTCGATGAACCGCTGCATCCAGTGCACGCGCTGCGTCCGCTTCTCGGCGGAAGTTGCCGGCGCGCCCGAGATGGGCGCCACCGGGCGCGGCGAGGACATGGAGATCACGACCTATCTCCAGCACGCGCTGACCTCGGAACTGCAGGGCAATCTCGTCGACATCTGCCCGGTCGGCGCGCTGACCTCGAAGCCCTACGCCTTCGCGGCGCGCCCTTGGGAGCTCGGCAAGACGCAGTCGATCGACGTCATGGACGGCGTCGGCTCGGCGATCCGCGTCGACACCCGCGGCCGTGAGGTGATGCGCGTGCTGCCGCGCATCAACGAGGCCGTGAACGAGGAGTGGATCTCCGACAAGACCCGCCACGTCGTCGACGGCCTGCGCACCCAGCGCCTGGACCGGCCCTATATCCGTGAAGCCGGCAAGCTGCGCGCGGCGAGCTGGACCGAAGCCTTTGCCGCGATCGCCGCGAAGGCGGCGCGCACCGACGGCAAGCGCATCGGCGCGATCGCGGGCGATCTCGCCGGCGTCGAGGAGATGTTCGCGCTGAAGGATCTGCTCGCCAAGTTCGGCTCGACCAATATGGCGGTGCAGGGTGGCGACGCCTTCGACCCCGCGCTCGGCCGCAGCTCCTACATCTTCAACCCGACCCTGGTGGGTGTGGAGCAGGCGGATGCGCTGCTCATCATCGGCGCCAACCCGCGGAAAGAGGCGGCGGTGTTCAACGCCCGCATCCGCAAGCGCTGGCGCGCCGGCGGCTTCAAGGTCGGCGTGATCGGGGCCAAGGTCGATCTGACCTACGACTACGATCACCTCGGCGCGGGCACCGAGACGCTCGGTGAGCTCGCGGCCGGCAAGCACTCCTTCATGGACGTGCTGAAGAACGCCAAGAATCCGATCATCCTGGTCGGCGCGGGCGCGGCTTCGCGTCACGACGGCGCCGCCATTCTCGCCAGCGCCGCCAAGCTCGCGCTCGACGTCGGTGCGGTCAAGGACGGCTGGAACGGCTTTGGCGTGCTGCACGAGAGCGCCTCGCGCGTCGGTGCGCTCGATATCGGCTTCTCCGCAACCGGCGGCGGCCTGAACGCCGCGCAGATGACGACGTTCGGCACGCTCGATTTGCTGTTCCTGCTCGGCGCCGACGAGATCAACGCGCCTGACGGTACCTTCGTCGTCTATATCGGCACCCATGGCGACCGCGGCGCGCACCGCGCCGACGTGATCCTGCCGGCGGCCGCCTACACCGAGAAGTCGGCGATCTACGTCAACACCGAGGGCCGCGTGCAGATGACGGGCCGCGCCGCGTTCCCGCCGGGCGAAGCCCGCGAGGACTGGGCGATCGTCCGCGCGCTGTCGGAAGCGCTCGGCAAGAAGCTCGGCTATGACTCGCTTTCGGCGCTGCGCCAGGCGATCTTCAAGTCCGTGCCGCATTTGATCCGTCTCGACCAGATCGAGGCCGGCTCGGCCGACCAGATCAAGAAGCTCGCGGGGAAGGGCGGTTCGCCCGAGAAGGCACCGTTCAAGCCGCTGGTCGAGGACTTCTATTTGACCAACCCAATCGCGCGTGCGTCCGCCGTGATGGCGGAATGCTCGCGCCTCGCCTCCGGGCACATGCTGACCGCAGCGGAGTGAGCGTGATCTGATGGAATTCTTCGAAAGCGCATTCTGGACCGGTTTCCTCTGGCCGCTGATCATCATGGTCGCGGAGAGCGTCTTGGTGCTCGTCGTCCTCCTGGTCGCGATCGCCTACATCCTGCTCGCCGACCGCAAGATCTGGGCGGCGGTGCAGATCCGGCGCGGCCCGAACGTGGTCGGTCCCTGGGGTCTGCTGCAATCCTTCGCGGACCTTCTGAAGTTCGTGCT
Organism: Bradyrhizobium sp. TM239; assembly: GCF_036247985.1. Taxonomy (NCBI): domain Bacteria; kingdom Pseudomonadati; phylum Pseudomonadota; class Alphaproteobacteria; order Hyphomicrobiales; family Nitrobacteraceae; genus Bradyrhizobium; species Bradyrhizobium sp. TM239. Next base: position 209,195 of record NZ_BTIR01000007.1, read on the forward strand.
GAAGGAGCCGATCATCCCGGCCGGCGCCAACAAGGGCGTCTTCCTGCTGGCGCCGCTGGTGTCCTGCGTGCTCGCGCTCGCGGCCTGGGCGGTGATCCCGACCAATCTCGGCTGGGTGATCTCCGACATCAATGTCGGCATCCTCTTCATCTTCGCGATCTCGTCGCTGTCGATCTACGGCATCATCATGGCCGGCTGGTCGTCGAACTCGAAGTACCCGTTCCTGGCCGCGCTGCGCTCGGCGGCGCAGATGGTGTCTTATGAAGTCTCGATCGGCTTCGTCATCATCACGGTGCTGCTCTGCGCCGGCACGCTGAACCTGTCGGCCGTTGTCGAGGCCCAGCATGCCCGCGGCCTTGCCAGCCTGATCGGGCTGCCGCAGCTCACGATCCTGAACTGGTACGTCTGGCCGCTGTTCCCGATGTTCGTGATCTTCTACGTCTCGGCGCTGGCGGAAACCAACCGCCCGCCGTTCGACCTCGTGGAAGCCGAATCCGAGCTCGTCGCCGGCTTCATGGTCGAGTACGGCTCGACCCCGTATCTGCTGTTCATGCTCGGCGAGTATGTTGCGATCGTCACGATGTGCGCGATGGCGACGATCCTGTTCCTCGGAGGCTGGCTGCCGCCGGTCGACCTGCCGCCCTTCAACTGGGTGCCGGGGATCATCTGGTTCTCGCTCAAAGTCTTCTTCATGTTCTTCCTGTTCGCGATGGCAAAGGCGATCGTGCCGCGCTACCGCTACGACCAACTGATGCGCCTCGGCTGGAAGGTGTTCCTGCCGCTGTCGCTGGCGATGGTGGTCGTAGTGGCCGGCGTGCTGCATTTCGCCGGCATCGCGCCGAAGTGAGGGCCGTCATGGGTATCAACGTCAACGCCACTGCACGTTCGCTTCTGCTGTCGGAATTCGTCTCGGCGTTCTTCCTCGCCATGCGCTATTTCTTCCAGCCGAAGCCGACGCTGAACTATCCGTTCGAGAAGGGCCCGATCTCGCCGCGCTTCCGCGGCGAGCATGCGCTGCGCCGCTATCCGAACGGCGAAGAGCGCTGCATCGCCTGCAAGCTCTGCGAAGCGGTCTGCCCGGCGCAGGCCATCACCATCGAGGCCGGCCCGCGTCGCAACGACGGCACCCGCCGCACCGTGCGCTACGACATCGACATGGTGAAGTGCATCTATTGCGGCCTCTGCCAGGAGGCCTGTCCGGTCGACGCCATCGTCGAAGGTCCGAACTTCGAGTTCGCGACCGAGACCCGCGAGGAACTGTTCTATGACAAGGCCAAGCTGCTCGCCAACGGCGACCGCTGGGAACGCGAGATCGCGAAAGCGATCGAGCTCGACGCGCCGTACCGGTGAGGTGAGGGCATGATCCTTCCCGCGCTGTTCTTCTATCTCTTCGCCGGCATCTGCGTCGCCTCGGCCGTGATGGTGATTGTCTCGCGCAATCCCGTGCACTCCGTGCTGTACCTGATCCTGGCCTTCGTCAACGCCTCCGGCCTGTTCGTGCTGATGGGCGCCGAATTCCTGGCGATGATCCTGATCGTCGTCTATGTCGGCGCGGTCGCGGTGCTGTTCCTGTTCGTGATCATGATGCTCGATGTGGACTTCACCGAGCTGCGCGAGGGCTTCATCGAGTACCTGCCGGTCGGCCTCGTGATCGGCGGCATCTTCCTGTTCGAGCTGCTGCTCACCGTCGGCTTCTGGGTCATCAATCCCGGCGTCGCCAAGACGATCACGGCGGCGATCCCGACCAACGTCTCGAACACCGAGGCGCTGGGTCTGGTGCTCTATACGAAGTACATCCACTACTTCCAGCTCTCGGGCATGGTGCTGCTGGTCGCCATGATCGGCGCCATCGTGCTGACGCTGCGGCACAAGGCGAGCGTGAAGCGGCAGGACATCAACGTTCAGAACGCGCGCACGCCCGACATGGCGATGGCGATGCGCAAGGTGGCGCCGGGGCAGGGGCTCTCGGATGCCGATGCGGCGGAGTGGGTGAAATGACGATCGGGCTCGGACATTATCTGGCGGTCGGCGCGATCCTGTTCACGCTCGGCATCCTCGGCATCTTCCTGAACCGCAAGAACATCATCGTCATCCTGATGTCGATCGAGCTGATCCTGCTCTCGGTCAACATCAACCTCGTCGCGTTCTCGACCTTCCTCGGCGACATCGTCGGCCAGGTCTTCGCGCTTCTGGTGCTCACCGTCGCTGCCGCTGAAGCCGCGATCGGTCTCGCCATCCTGGTGGTCTATTTCCGCAACCGCGGCTCGATCGCGGTTGAGGACGTCAATCTGATGAAGGGCTGAGCTCAGTCATGGTTCAGGCAATCGTATTCCTGCCTCTGCTGGGCGCCATTCTGGCCGGGCTCATCGCCCTGGCCGGCGCGCATGCCCGCAACCCCTCGGGTGACGAGGTCGAGCATCACGGCGATCACGGTCATGGCGATGCCCATGCCGCGGCCGCCCATGACGACCATGGCCACGACGATCACGCCCATGACGACCACGGCCACGGCCCGGTCGAGCCGCCGGCGGCGGGCTCGCGCGGCGCCGAGCTGATCACGACGGGTCTGCTGTTCGTATCGGCGGCATTGTCCTGGATGACGCTGGTCGACGTCGGCTTCATGCACCATGACGCCCGCATCCAGCTGCTGCCTTTCATCTTTTCCGGCGACCTCCAGGTCTGGTGGACGCTTCGCGTCGACACGCTCACTGCCGTGATGCTGGTGGTGGTGACGACCGTGTCCTCGCTCGTGCACCTCTATTCCATCGGCTACATGGACGAGGATCCGTACCGGCCGCGCTTCTTCGGCTATCTCTCGCTGTTCACCTTCGCCATGCTGATGCTGGTGACGGCGGACAACCTCGTGCAGCTGTTCTTCGGTTGGGAAGGCGTGGGTCTGGCGAGCTATCTGCTGATCGGCTTCTGGTACCAGAAGCCGTCGGCGAACGCGGCCGCCATCAAGGCCTTCGTCGTCAACCGCGTCGGCGACTTTGGTTTCGCGCTCGGCATCTTCGCGATCTTCATGCTGACCAGCTCGACCGATTTCGAGACCATCTTCCATGCCGCGCCCGGCCTCACCGGCAAGACCATCAACTTCCTCGGCTGGCATGCCGATGCGCTGACCCTGACCTGTCTCCTCCTGTTCATGGGCGCGATGGGCAAGTCGGCGCAGTTCCTGCTGCACACCTGGTTGCCGGACGCGATGGAAGGCCCGACCCCGGTGTCGGCGCTGATCCACGCCGCGACCATGGTCACCGCGGGCGTCTTCATGGTGGCGCGCCTGTCGCCGCTATTCGAGCTCGCCCCGAATGCGCAGGCCGTCGTGATGTTCTTTGGCGCGACCACCGCGTTCTTCGCCGCGACCATCGGCCTCGTCCAGAACGACATCAAGCGCATCGTCGCCTATTCGACCTGTTCGCAGCTCGGCTATATGTTCGTGGCGATGGGGGCAGGGGCCTATTCGGTCGGCATGTTCCATCTGTTCACGCACGCCTTCTTCAAGGCGCTGCTGTTCTTGGGCTCCGGCTCGGTGATCTACGCGATGCACCACGAGCAGGACATCCGCAACATGGGCGGGCTCTGGAAGAAGATCCCCTACACCTATGCGGTGATGGTGGTCGGCACGCTCGCGCTGACCGGATTCCCGCTCACCGCCGGCTATTTCTCCAAGGACGCGATCATCGAGTCCGCGTACGCCTCGCACAATCCGTTCGCGGTGTACGGCTTCCTGATGACGATCGTCGCCGCCGGCCTGACCTCGTTCTACTCCTGGCGCCTGATCTTCAAGACCTTCCACGGCGAGCCGCATGACGAGCATCACTACGAGGCCGCGCACGAGGCTCCGATCTGGATGCTGATCCCGATCGGCGTGCTCGCCGTCGGCTCCATCGTCGCCGGCTTCCCGTTCAAGGAGCTGTTCGCCGGTCACGGCATCGAGGAGTTCTTCCGCGAATCCGTGAAGATGAATCCGCACATCATCGAGGAGATGCACCACATCCCCGAGACCATCGCCTTCCTGCCGACGGTGATGATGGTGCTGGGCTTCCTGGTGTCGTATTTGTTCTACATCCGACGGCCCTATCTGCCGGTCGAGCTCGCGAAGACGCAGCCGATGCTGTACCAGTTCCTGCTCAACAAATGGTACTTCGACGAGCTCTACGACATCATCTTCGTCCGTCCGGCGAAGTGGATCGGCTATCAGCTCTGGAAGAAGGGCGACGGCTTCATCATCGACGGCCTCGGTCCCGACGGCGTCTCGGCCCGTGTCCTGGACGTCACCCGCAACGTCGTGAAGATCCAGACCGGCTATCTCTATCACTACGCATTCGCCATGCTGATCGGCGCCGCCGGCCTGATCACCTGGTTCATGTTCGGCTTTGGAGGCCAGTAAATGACAACCTGGCCCATCCTATCGGTCACGACGTTCCTGCCGGTGGTCGGCGCGCTGATCGTCTATCTCAGCCGCGGCGATGACGAGGCGGCCAAGCGCAATTCGCGCTGGATCGCGCTCTGGACCACGCTGATCACCTTCGCGGTGTCGGTGATCCTGGTCATGCGGTTCGACCCGTCGAATCCCGACTTCCAGTTCGTCGAAAAGGCGAACTGGCTCGCCACCGGCATCACCTACCACATGGGCGTCGACGGCATTTCGCTGCCGCTGGTGATCCTCACCACCGCCGTGATGCCGTTCTGCATCATCGCGAGCTGGAAGGCGATCACCAACCGCGTCCGCGAATACATGATGGCGTTCCTGATCCTGGAAACGCTGATGATCGGCACCTTCTCGGCGCTCGATCTCGTGCTGTTCTACCTGTTCTTCGAAGGCGGCCTGATCCCGATGTTCCTGATCATCGGCGTCTGGGGCGGTCCGCGCCGGGTCTACGCATCGTTCAAGTTCTTCCTTTACACGCTGCTCGGCTCGGTCCTGATGCTGCTCGCCATCATGGCGCTGTACTGGAATGGCGGCACCACCGACATTCCGACCCTGATGCACACCGCTGTGCCGCGCTCGCTGCAGACCTGGGCCTGGCTGGCCTTCTTCGCCTCGTTCGCGGTGAAGATGCCGATGTGGCCGGTGCACACCTGGCTTCCCGACGCGCATGTCGAGGCGCCGACGGCCGGCTCCGTGGTCCTCGCCGCGATCCTGCTGAAGATGGGCGGCTACGGCTTCCTGCGCTTCTCGCTGCCGATGTTCCCGCTGGCCTCGCACGACTTCGCGCCGCTGATCTTCACGCTCTCGGCCATCGCCATCATCTACACCTCGCTGGTGGCCTTGATGCAGGAGGACATGAAGAAGCTGATCGCGTACTCTTCAGTTGCGCATATGGGCTTCGTCACCATGGGCATTTTCGCCGGCACCATGCAGGGCGTCGCCGGCGGCGTGTTCCAGATGATCTCGCACGGCATCGTCTCCGGCGCGCTGTTCCTCTGCGTCGGCGTCGTCTACGACCGCCTGCACACCCGCGAGATCGCGGCCTATGGCGGCCTCGTCAACCGGATGCCGCTCTACGCGCTGACCTTCATGATCTTCACCATGGCAAATGTCGGTCTGCCCGGCACATCAGGCTTCGTCGGCGAGTTCATGACGCTGCTCGGCACCTTCAAGGTCTCGATCCCGACCGCGTTCTTCGCCACCTTCGGCGTGATCCTGTCGGCGTGCTACGCGCTCTGGCTTTACCGCAAGGTCGTGTTCGGGGCGCTGGTCAAGCCGTCGCTCGCGAGCATGAAGGATCTCACCTTCCGGGAGTGCCTGACGCTGTTCCCGATGATCGCGCTGACGATCCTGTTCGGCGTCTATCCGAAGCCGGTGCTCGACATGTCGGCCGCCTCGGTCCAGCAACTCGTCAACAACTACAACACCGCTGTGACGGCCGTGAAGGCCGCCGCACTGCTCCAGTGATCGGGCAGGTCAGGATATCGCCATGAGCTTTGAGACTGCAGGTTATCAACTGGCGCCGGTGCTGCCCGAGATCGTGCTCGCGGTCGGCGCCATGGCTCTGCTGATGCTGGGCGCCTATCGCGGGCAGGGGACGACCGGTGCCGTCACCTCGCTGGCGGTCGTGCTCCTGGTCGTGGTCGGCGTGCTCGAATACATGCTGCCTGCGGGCAAGCAGGTGACCTTCGGCGGCAGCTTCATCGTCGACGATTTCGCCCGCTTCATGAAGATCCTGGCCCTGATCGGCTCGGCAGTGACGCTGGTGCTGTCGACCGAGTTCCTGTCCGACCCGTCGCGCCGCATCTTCGAATACGCCATCCTGGTGCTGCTCTCGACGCTGGGCATGATGGTGCTGATCTCGGCTGGCGACTTGATCTCGCTCTATCTCGGCCTCGAATTGATGTCGCTGGCACTCTACGTCGTGGCGGCCTCGAACCGCGACAACGCCAAGTCGACCGAAGCCGGCCTGAAGTACTTCGTGCTCGGCGCGCTGTCCTCGGGCATGCTGCTCTACGGCGCCTCGCTGATCTACGGCTTCACCGGCACGGTCAGCTTCACCGGTATCGCGGCGGCCGCGACGGTCTCGAATGTCGGCCTGGTGTTCGGCCTCGTCTTCCTGCTCGTCGGCCTCTGCTTCAAGGTCTCGGCCGTGCCGTTCCACATGTGGACGCCTGATGTCTACGAGGGCGCGCCGACCCCGGTCACCGCCTTCTTCGCTTCGGCGCCGAAGGTCGCTGCGCTTGCCGTGTTCACCCGCGTCACGCTCACCGCGTTCCCGGGCATCGTCTCGCAGTGGCAGCAGATCCTGGTGTTCGTGGCGATCGCCTCGATGGCGCTGGGCTCCTTCGCCGCGATCGGCCAGAGCAACATCAAGCGCCTGATGGCCTATTCCTCGATCGGCCACATGGGCTTCGCGCTGGTCGGCCTTGCCTCCGGCACGGTCGAAGGCGCGCAGGGCGTCCTGATGTACATCGTGATCTATGTCGCGATGACGCTGGGCTCGTTCTCGATCATCCTCGCCATGCGCCGCAACGGCCAGGCGGTCGAGCAGATCAGCGATTTCGCCGGCCTGTCGCGCACCAATCCGCTGCTCGCCTTCATGTTCGCGATGCTGCTGTTCTCGCTCGCGGGCATCCCGCCGCTCGCCGGTTTCTTCGCCAAATGGTACGTCTTCGTCGCCGCCATCAAGGCGAACCTGTTCACGCTCGCCGTCGTCGGCGTGCTGACAAGCGTGGTCGGCGCCTACTACTATCTCGCTATCGTCAAGACGATGTATTTCGACGAGCCGGCCGGCCAGGTCGATCCGGTGCGCGTCGAGGTGAAGACGGTGCTGGCGGTGTTTGGCCTGTTCAACATCCTGTTCGCGTTGTTCGCGGGTCCCGTGGTGAGCGTCGCCTCCGCCGCGGCAAAGTCGCTGTTCTAGGATGGGTTTCGCGCTCGGTCCTCGCGCATCATCCGCGGGCTACAGGCTCGCGGCGTTCGAACGGACCGGCTCGACCAATACCGAGGCGATCGAGCACGCGAGGCGCGGCGAAAGCGGTCCGATGTGGTTCGTCACGTCGGAGCAGACTGCGGGCCGCGGCCGTCGTCAGCGCGCCTGGATCGCGCCGCGCGGCAATCTCGCCGCCAGCATCCTCGAGGTCATGGACGTTGCTCCCGCCGTCGCCGCCACCCTCGGTTTTGCCGCGGGACTGGCCGAGGAGGCCGCGCTGGAGAAGGTCAGCCTGGAGGCCGCACTCCGCCTCGGCCCTGATCGTCCGCGCTACGCCCTGAAATGGCCGAATGACGTTTTGGCCGGTGGCAAGAAGCTCGTCGGCATTGGGCTCGAAGCCGAAGCCATCGGCGACCGCCTCGCCGTCGTCGTCGGCATCGGCACCAATGTCGTGGCAGCGCCCGAGGGCACGCCGACGCCCGCGGTGTCGCTGGCCGCGCTCGGGGTGCAGATCAGTGCGGAGGAGCTGTTCTCGGCGCTCTCCGACGCCTGGGTCGAGTTCCGCGGCATCTGGGACAATGGAAGCGGCTTTGCCGAGATCCGCAAGCTGTGGCTGGAGCGCGCCGCGGGGCTCGGCGAGCGGGTCGCAATCCACACGGGAGCGATGACGCTGGAAGGCATTTTTGACACGATCGACGACACCGGCTGCCTGATCGTCCGCACCGCGGAGGGCCGCCGCGTGCCGGTGGCCGCGGGCGAGGTGTTCTTCGGTTCGGCCGCGTCCGTAGGAGCTGCGTGATGGCGAAGCCCGAAGAACTGGTATTTGCGCCGCTGGGCGGCGTCGGCGAGATCGGCATGAACCTGTCGATCTACGGCCTCGGCAGCCGCCAGCAGCGCGCCTGGATGGCGGTCGATCTCGGCGTCTCCTTCGGCGACGAGGAGCACCTGCCGGGCATCGACCTGATCATGCCCGACATCAGCTTCCTGGAGAAGGAGCGCAAGAACCTGATGGGCCTGGTGCTGACCCACGCTCATGAGGATCATTTCGGCGCCATCATCGATCTCTGGCCGAAGCTGAAATGCCCGATCTACGCCACGCAGTTCAGCGCGGCGCTGTTCGAAGCCAAATGCGCCGCCGAGCGCAACGCGCCGAAGATCCCGGTCACGGTGGTGCCGTCGGGCGGGCGCATCGACGTCGGCCCGTTCAACGTCGAGTTCATCCCCGTCGCGCACTCCATTCCTGAAGCGCATGCGCTGGCGATCCACACCTCGGCCGGCACGGTGCTGCACACCGGCGACTGGAAGATCGACCCGACCCCGACCCTGGGAGCTCCGACCGACGAGAAGCGCCTGCGCGAACTCGGCGAGGAGGGCGTGCTCGCCCTGATCGGCGATTCCACTAATGCGGTGCGCGACGGCCGCTCGCCCTCGGAAGCCGAGGTCGCCCGGACCATCATCGATCTGGTGAAGGCCGCCAAGGGTCGCGTCGCCGTGACGACCTTCGCCTCCAACGTCGCGCGCATCAAGGCTGTGGCCGCCGCAGCCAAGGCTGCCGACCGCGAGGTCGTCGTGGTCGGCCGCGCCATGGAGCGCGTGGTGCAGGTCGCGCGCGAATGCGGCTATCTCGACGGCGTGCAGAATTTCCGCTCGCCCGAGGTCTACGGCCATCTGCCGCAGGACAAGGTGCTGGCGCTGTGCACCGGCAGTCAGGGCGAGCCTCGCGCGGCGCTGGCGCGCATCGCCAATGACGACCATCCCGAGATCACGCTCAACCGCGGCGACAGCGTCATCTTCTCCTCGCGCACCATCCCGGGCAACGAGAAGGCGGTCGGATCGATCATCAACAATCTGGTGCTGCAGGGCGTCGAGATCATCACCGACCGCGATCATCTGGTCCACGTCTCCGGCCATCCCCGCCGCGACGAATTGCGCGACATGATCGCCTGGGTGAAGCCGCAGCTCCTGATCCCCGTCCACGGCGAGGCGCTGCACCTGAACGAGCACGCCAAGCTGGCGCGCGCCGCCGGCGTGCCCCGCGTCCTGGTCGTCCGCAACGGCGACCTGATCAAGCTCGGCCCGGGCGATCCCGGCATCATCGGCGAAGTGCCCTCCGGCCGCCTCTACAAGGACGGCACGATCGTGGAGGACTCCAAGTCCCGCGCCGTGGTCGAGCGGCGACGTATGGCGTTTTCCGGCTGTGCCTTCGTCGCCATCGCCATGACTGAGCAGGGCGAGCTGGCCGACGATCCCGAGGTCGATCTCGTCGGCATTCCCGAGAAGAACAGAGCAGGCGAGCCCTTTGACGACATCGTCTTCGATGCCGTGGTCTCCACCATCGAGGGCCTGCCGAAGGTGCGCCGCCGCGACCCCGACGCATTGGGCGAGTCGGTGCGACGCGCCGTCCGGGCCGTGATCAACGAACATTGGGGCAAAAAGCCCCCCTGTCTGGTACACGTACTGACAGTGTAATTTGGGCATGATCTTTTCGGAAGACCGCGTCACACTTTGCGCTAACGCGGCCCTTCGGGTCCGGATCATGCCTTAGGGGAGAAGACACATGCTGGGCCGGCTCAACCATGTCGCGATCGCGACCAAGGACGCCGTCAAGGCCGCCAGGATCTATGGCGCCGCGTTCGGCGCTGAGATTTCGGAAGCCGTACCGCTGCCCGAGCACGGCGTCATCACCGTGTTCGCGACGCTGCCCAACACCAAGATCGAGTTCATCGAGCCGCTCGGCGAGGCCTCGCCGATCGCAAAATTCGTCGAGCGCAACCCCGACGGCGGCATCCACCATGTCTGCTACGAGGTCGTCGACATCATCGCCTCGCGCGACACGCTGGTGAAGGAGGGCGCGCGGGTGCTCGGCGACGGCGTGCCCAAGATCGGCGCCCATGGCAAGCCGGTGCTGTTCCTGCATCCGAAGGATTTCTCCGGTGCGCTGGTCGAGATCGAGCAGGCATAGGGCCGAACCATGGCCATCCAGATCTCAACCGCGATCGCAATCTACTTCGTCATCTGGTGGGTCGCGCTGTTCCTGACGCTGCCGTTCGGCGTGCGCAGCCAGCACGAGGATGGCGTCGGTGCGCCCGGCACCGACCCCGGCGCGCCGATCCTGACGCGGATGGGCCGCAAGCTGATCTGGACCACCATCATCTCGGCGATCATCTACGGCCTCGGCCTCGCGGCCTATCACGCCGGCTATCTCTCGATCGAGCGCCTGTCGAAATTGATGGGAATGCCGTTCTAGATGTTTTTGCCGACGACATTGTTTGGGGGGAACGAATGGCTTTTCAGAGGATCGTCATTGCACTTCTGGTGCTGATCGTCGCCGGCATCGGTGCCATCGGCTATTTCGAATGGCGGATGGCCGCGCAGGTGCGCACCCTGAAGGCGTTCGTCGAGGGCTATGTCTTCAACGAAGCCGTGATGGCCTGCGAGCAGGCCAAGAGCTCGACGCCGTTCAAATGGAACGGGGGCAAGAGCACCTCGGTGATCGGCCTGAACTCGGCCAAGCTGGACAAATACACGGTCAGCGCCAGCTACACGCTGGTGGCGGACAGCGTCTATTGTGATTACGATCCGATCAAAAGAAAGGCCGAGATCGGCTCCAGCTTTTTGGAGCGGGAGTAACGATCCGGCGCTGGCAGGCATGAGCGCGCCGCCGCCTGCTCGTGCGGCGCGAGTTCGCGCACGCCCGATCAGCCGCTCCCGCGCGGGGTCTAGATCGCTCGGCGTTGTCGGCCGGCGATGAGCCCGTAGACGAACAGCACGATGATCGCGCCCACGACCGCACCGATCAGTCCCGCGCCTTCTTCGGCACGATACCAGCCGAGCGCCTGCCCGAGGTAAGTCGCAACGAAGGCGCCGATGATCCCGAGGATGGTCGTCAGGATGAAGCCGGACGGCTCGTTGTCGCCAGGCATGATGAACTTGGCGATCACGCCGGCGACGAAGCCGATGATGATTGTCCAGAGAACACTCATTTCCACACCTCTTTCCAGGTTAAGCGGCGGCGATTATGCCGCAGGCAGGTGTCCGTCCGGCGTGTACTTGTCGACCGCCGAGGGCAATTCCCGGGATAGCCTCGTGAGGATCTCGTCTTGCGAGAGCCCCGTCTGCTGTTCGAGCTTCTCCAGCACGTCGGGGCCGATGGCATTCCTCAGCTCAGGCGACGAAATTTCCTTGTTGGGTCCAGGCTTGACCCATGAATCGGCGACCTCACCCTGGCCGTTCTGGTTGAACCGCTCCAGGAGCTCGCCAATGCCTCCATTGAGCAGACCCCCGATCCCGCCGGCGCCGAGCATGCCGCCCAGATTGCCGAGCACTCCTCCAGGCGGCTGCTGGCCGCCCGGGGACGAGCCGCCGGTCGCACCTTTCAGCAGCTCAGCCAACTTGTCGCGATTCTGATAGCCAGCCATGGCCAGCATCGCCAGAAGGGCAGTCATGGAGGGCATCCCGCGGCTCATTGGCTAACTCCTTCAAAATCTCAGAAACGCAAAACTGTCTCAGCCCGCTTGTGTTCCAAAAATCGGCAAATCGCGGACTCGCGACCGCGCGGCCCGGCCTGGTCGCCCGACACGGAGAGCTTTGCGTGCAACTGCTCCTGGCGTGCGCCGGCGACACACAGGTGGCGGACCGCCTTGATTGCGATTACGATCCGATCAAAAGAATGGCCAGGATCGCTCAAGCTTCCCAGAAGCGGGAGTAACGATCAGGCTAGGCCAAGCATGGGTGGGATCGTCATGACCGGGGACCGGGCAGGGGACTATCGAATTCTGCACGAAGCGGCGCTGCGGGATTATCTGGCAGGCCTTCCTGATATCGCCGCACTCCTGGGCGGCGAGCCGGCCTCCTGGGAGATCACCGAGGTCGGCGACGGCAACCTCAATCTCGTCTTCATCATGAAGGGCGCAAGCGGCGGCGTCGCCGTCAAGCAGGCGCTGCCTTATGTGCGCCTCGTCGGCGAAAGCTGGCCGCTGCCGCTGTCGCGGGCCCATTACGAATATCTGGCTCTGTCCCGGCAGGCCCAGCTCGCGCCCGGCCTCGTGCCGGCTTTGCTGCATCACAACGAGGCCCTGGCGCTGACGGTGATGGAGCTGCTCGAACCCCACATCATCATGCGCAAGGGGCTGGTTGCGGGAACGCAATATCCAGGCTTCGTCGGTGACATCACCACCTTCATGGCGCGGACGCTGTTCTTCACCTCCGACCTCGCGCTGTCCGCGGCCGAGAAGAAGGAGGGCATCGCCGCGTTCGCCGGCAACCATGCGCTCTGCAAGATCACCGAGGATCTGATCTTCACCGATCCCTACCGCATCGCCGAACAGAACCGCTGGACAGCGCCGTATCTCGATGCGCTCGCTGCAAGCCTGCGTGATGACATGGAGCTGCATGTTGCGATCTCCCGGCTGAAGCTGAAGTTCATGGCAAGCCCCGAGGCGCTGCTCCATGGCGACCTCCACACCGGCTCGATCATGGTGACGGACCGCCAGACGCGGGTGATCGATCCGGAATTTGCGTTCTATGGTCCGATGGGGTTCGACGTCGGCGCCGTGCTCGCCAACCTCTTGATGGCCTATTTCGCCTCCGCCGGGCACGAGCGTGCACCGGGCGAGCGGGCCGCATTCGAGGCCTGGGTGCTGGCGACGGTCGAAAAGGTCTGGAACGAGTTCGCCCGAAAGTTCCTCGACCTCTGGCGGGTGGAGGGCACTGGCGACGCCTATCCGGTCTCACTCTTCGCCGGCGAGCGGGGCGCGGCGCGCCTGGAGGCCGAGCGGCAGGTCTATATGCAGCGCCTGTTCGCCGACACCGTCGGCTTCGCTGCCGCAAAAACCATCCGCCGCATCTTCGGTCTCGCCCACAACATCGATTTCGAGCTGATCGAGGACGCGAAGAAGCGCGCCATCAGCGAGGCCCGCGCGGTGCGGCTCGCACGGGCGATGATGGTGGAGGCGGGGACGTTTCGGACGATCGCCGACGTTACGGGTGCTGCGCGAAAACTGCGGGACTGGCAGCCGGAGCTAACGGACTGACAGGGCTTTGTGGCGAGGAGCGCGCTCCGCGCTCACAATGACAATGCCGGGCAACGGGCGCAGCTGTTTCATCGTCACCCTGAGGTGCCGGAGCGTAGCGAAGGCCTCGAAGGGCGACAGCCCGGCTGTATCGCGGCCGTTCATCCTTCGAGGCTCAGCACGCGCTGCGTTCGCATCGCATGCTTCGCACCTCAGGATGACGGTCCAAGACGCCAGCGCGCCCTCAATACAGCCGCATCGGAAGCGGGGCACCGTCCGGTCCAACCAGCAGACCCCAGGTCTCGTTGGCCGCGACCTCGAACTCCCGCTTCTGCGCCGCGGTGCCTTTGAGCTTGAGGGTGACCTTGTACTTGCCCGGCGGCAGATCAATTTTCTGGCTATCAGGCAATTTGTCCGCGACGGCATCGGAATCCATCAGGTTCTCTCCGGCGTGAGCCGCCAGTCTGATGGTTCGCTCATTGACGGTGATGTCGGCCGCTTCATCCGTCTCGTTGCCGAGCAAGAACATCACTTGTCCCGGTGACGGCCGGATTTTGGCCGTGGCGGCCAACGGCTTGCGCAGCGCAAGGTCGGCGATCGTTGTGTTGTCCTGACGGACGAGCCGGAGCAGCGCCGGACCATCTGACGTCGTGAAGGCGACAACGGCCCTGTCTGGCTCGACGACCGCACCGTCGTTCTCGGTCCAGCCGCGATTTTCGAGTGCAGCGCGATAGAAGCCGAGCACGGCCGCAAGACCGAGCGGCGTCTCGACGTGAGCCGACCTCATGAAGGGCGAATTCTTCGCGGTCATCAGGGCCCAACGGTCGACCAGCGGCAGGCCCATGTCGTCGGACATTTTGGCCTCGAATGTCCGGCTCGTGGCTTGTGTCAGAAGCCCGATAGTGCCGCAGAGCAGGCGCTCGCCAAGATAGTCCGGGGCGCAACGGCTCCTGAGTGCCCACCATGTATCGTCGACAAACCCGTTCGACCGCTTGGTGTGGGACCAATTGATTTGAATGTTTTTCGTCGCGCCGTCGCGGGCAGGGTCCAGCGTGACGGGGATCGCCATCGCCGCTGTCGCGGCGACGAGACTGCCGGCGAGTAGGATACCTAGCGTTCGGCGGGTCATTTTTTGCGCGATCCTTGTTTTCCGCGATCCTTGGGGCTCAGATAACGATCCTGAGCTTGGTCGCGTCGATCACGGAAAATGTTCACTGTTCCCGTTACTCGATGACGCACCGCGTCAATCGGCAGCTTGCATTGCTGCGCGGATGCAACCGGCCCCGAGGGCGTCGTCGAAGAGCCACCTTTCGGAACTGGCATTGGTCTCCACCAAAAACGAAGCTTGCGTTCGACGGGCTACGAATGATCAAATCTCTGATCGGAATACCTGCGTTGGTGGGGGACACATGATGTTCAGGATGATGGCGATCGTCGCGGGCTTGGGACTGGCGCTCGCCGGGTCAGCTGAGGCCCAGACGCCGCGCAAGGGCGGAACCATCCGCATGACGGCGCCCTATGGCTCGAGTTTCACCAGCCTGGACATTCACACCACGCAGCGCGCCCAGGACGAGATCTACGCCAAGGCCCTGCATCGCTCGCTCTACATCTGGAATTCCGCTGAGGGCAAACCGGTCCTGGAGCTTGCCAAGGAGGATGTTGTCTCGGGCGGGGGCCTCGTTCACACCTTCAAGCTGCGCGACGACGCCTATTTCCACAACGGCCGCAAGATGACGGCCGACGACGTCATCTGGTCCTACACCCGCATCATGGACGGCACCAAGGCCTATCCAGGCGCGCGGTTTGTCCGCGTGATCGAGGGCGCTGCCGCGGTCGAGAAGGGTCAGGCCAAGGAGATCTCCGGGCTGAAGAAGATCGACGACTTCACCGTGGAGATGAAGCTGACCGAGAACGTCGATCCCGGCTTCTACTTCTTCACCGCGCTGACCTCGATCTATCCCGCCGACGAGGGCGCCAAGGAGAGCTTCATCCAGAAGCCGATCGGTCTCGGGCCCTTCAAGTTCGTCGAGCATGTGCCGGGATCGCGCATCGTTCTGGAGCGGTGGGACCGGTTCTACAAGCCCGGCAAGCCCTATGCCGACAAGATCGTCGTGTCGATCATGGCCGAGGCCGCTGCGCGCGACGTCGCCTTCCGCAACAAGGAGGTCGACACCTCCGTGCTCGGGCCCGCGCAATATGTGGCCTACCAATCCGACGCCAATCTCAAGGGCACCATCGTTGAGGTCGCCGAGGTCTTCACGCGCTACATGGGGATGAATCCCTCATTCAAGCCGTTTGCCGACAAGCGCGTCAGGCAGGCGATCAACTACGCGATCGACACCGACCTGATCATCAACAAGCTGGTCAAGGGCAAGGCCTATCGCGCCACCAGCTGGCTGCCGCTGACCTCGCCCGCCTACGATAAGGCGATGAAGCCGTACGCTTACGATCCCGCCAAGGCCAAGCAGCTGCTCAACGACGCTGGCTATCCCAACGGCTTCGAATTCGAATGGACCACCAGCCAGAACGAGAGCTGGGGCTTGCCGATCGTCTCGGCCGTGATCCCGATGCTGGACAAGGTCGGCATCAAGGCGAAGGTCAAGCAAGTCGAGACCGCGGTGCTGGCGGAGGTGGTTCGCAGCGGCGACTACCAGGCCTTCATCTATTCCCAGGCGAGCGGCCCGGATCCGCTGGCGGCCCTCAAATGCTTCCACTCGTCGACGCCGCAGCCGGCCTGCAACTACATGACCTACAAGAACGCCGAGTTCGACAGGATCGTCGACGAGGCCGGGCAGGCCGACGACGCTGCAAAGCGCACCCAGCTTCTGCAAAAGGCCAATGCGCTGCTCTACGAGGAGGCTCCGGTCTGGTTCTTCAACTACAACAAGGCGGTCATGGCGGTGCAGCCGTGGCTCAAGGGGATTCAGCTGAACGCGACGGAGCTGACCCATCAGAACGTCGAAGACCTCTGGGTCGACGAGACCTCGCCCGCGAAGTGACATGCGCTCTCGCGCTCCCTCCGTCGTAGCGAACGATGGAGGGAGAGAGGAAAAGTGCCGATGCTCTCCTTCCTGTTCCGTCGCCTGCTGCAGACCATTCCGACCGTGCTTGCCGTCGTGCTGCTGGTCTTCGTGCTGTTCAGCGTCGTTCCCGGCAGCATCGTCTCCTCCATGAGCGACGACAGCGATCCGCAGGTCGAGCTGCGCATGAAGAAGCAGCTCGGCCTCGACGATCCCGTTTACGTGCGTTTCGGCGCCTACATTGCCAAGCTCGCGACCGGTGATTTCGGCACCTCGTTCCGGACCCGCGAGCCCGTCACGACCATGATCGCCAAGCGGGCTTGGCCGACGCTGCAACTGATCTTTGCAGCCATGGCGTTCTCGGTCGTGATCGGTGTGCCGCTTGGCTTCATCGCAGCGCTGCGACCGGGCGGAATCGTCGATACGCTTGCCATGGTCGTCGCGGTATCGGGCCTTTCCATCGCCAAATTCTGGCTCGGACTTGTTCTGATGTACCTGTTCGCGTTGAAGCTCGGCTGGCTGCCGAGTTTCGGCTATGGTGACGGCGGACTGAAATATCTATTGCTGCCGGCCGTGACCCTCGGCGTCTCGCCGATGGCGCTGTTTGCCCGGACGACGCGCGCCGCGGTCCTCGAGATCATGACCGCCGATTTCGTCCGCACCGCGCGCTCCAAGGGCATGAGCGAGACGCGGGTGGTGAAGTGGCATGTCATGCGCAACGCGCTCGTCATCATTCTCACCACCGTCGGCCTGCAATTCGGCGCGCTGATGGGGCAGGCGGTCGTGGTCGAGAAGCTGTTCTCGTGGCCGGGCATCGGCTCATTGCTGGTCGACAGTGTCCTGCAGCGCGACATTCCAGCGGTCCAGGGCTCCATCCTCGTGGTGGTGCTGGCCTTTCTCGCGATCAATCTGCTGATCGATGTGCTCTACGGCGTGATCGATCCCAGGATCAGATACGCATGAAGCTCCGCGCCAATCTCGTCATCGGTGGGGTGTTGTTCGCGCTGGCGATCCTGGTCGGTTTGCTCGCGCCCTGGCTGGCGCACACCGATCCCGTCATGGACGCCAATTTGATGAACGCGGAGGAGCCCCCGAGCTGGACCTGGTGGTTCGGGACCGACGACCAGGGCCGCGACATCTATTCCCGCGTCGTGTACGGCGCGCGGGTCTCGCTGACTGTCGGCATCATCTCGCAGCTGATCAACAGCGTCATCGGCGTGGCCTTGGGGCTGAGCGCCGGCTATTTTGGCGGCTGGTGGGACGATGTCGTCAACGCCCTGACCAATCTCATGCTCGCGATCCCCTCGCTGATCTTCGCGCTGGCGATCATGGCGGTGCTCGGCCCCGGCCTGACCAGCCTGCTGATCGCGCTCGGGCTGACCAACTGGTCCTTCACGTGCCGGATCGCGCGAGCCTCGGCGCTGTCGCTGAGGAGCCAGGGTTATGTGCAGGCTGCGACCGTGCTCGGCTACGGCGATTTGCGTATCATGACCACGCAGCTGCTGCCGAACATGCTGGGCCCCATCATCGTCATCGGCACGCTGGGCATGGGCAGCGCGGTGTTGTCCGAAGCCGCATTGTCGTTCCTCGGCCTCGGCGTCCGTCCACCGTTTCCCAGCTGGGGCAGCATGCTGTCGGAGGCCCGCGAGCAGATCACGACGGCGCCATGGCTCTCGGTGTTTCCGGGCCTTGCCATCTTCCTGACGGTGCTTGGCCTCAACCTGCTCGGCGACGGCCTGCGCGACATTCTCGATCCCCAATCGCGGAGCCGGCGGACATGACCGGCGCGCCGCTGATCGAAGTCGAGGATTTGGGCATCGATCTCGACGACGGATCGAGGCGCGTCGCGGCGGCCGAGGGCGTTTCGTTCCGCATCGACCGCGGCGAGACGTTCGGCCTCGTCGGCGAATCCGGTTGCGGCAAGAGCATCACGGCGCTCGCCTTGATCGGGCTGTTGCGACCGCCGCTCTCGATCGGCGGCGGCGTCATCCGGTTCGAGGGACAGGAGATCCAGCACCTTTCGGCGGCCAAACAGCGGGAGCTGCGCGGCAACCGGATCGCCATGATCTTCCAGGAGCCGATGACGGCGCTGAACCCGGTCTCGCCTGTGGGCCGGCAGATCGCCGAGATGTTCGTGCTGCACAAGGGCAAGAGCTGGCGGGAAGCGAGCCGGTTGGCGGTCGAGGCGCTGGCGAGCGTCCGCGTCCCCGCGCCCGAGCGCCGCGTCCACGATTACCCGCACCAGCTCTCCGGCGGCATGCGACAGCGCGTGATGATCGCGATTGCGCTCGCCTGCGGTCCGGATCTCCTGATCGCCGACGAGCCGACCACGGCGCTCGACGTGACCGTGCAGGCCGAGATCATCGAGCTGATGCGGAATTTGTGCGCCGAGCGTGGAACGGCCATCCTGATGATCAGCCACGATCTCGGCCTGGTCGCAAACGTCTGCCGCCGCGTTGCCGTGATGTATGCCGGCCGCATCGTCGAGGAGCGCGGCTCAACCGATATTTTTCGAGCGCCCTCGCACCCCTATACGCAAGGCCTGGTCGCCTCGCTGCCGAGGCTCGGCAGCCGCGCTGCACTCGGCCGCACCAGGCTCAAGGAGATCGCAGGCGTCGTCCCGGCGATCACGAACTTCCCTGATGGCTGCAGGTTCAATCCGCGTTGCGCGCAGGCGACCGATATTTGCCGGACAGTCGTGCCGGAGACGGATTGGCTGGACGCCGGCGGTCTGGTCAGGTGTCATCACCATGCATGAGCCGCAAGACATGCTGGGTGAGCGGAGGCCGGACGATGACCTCATCCTCAGCGTTAGGGATCTCGCGGTTCACTTTCCGCTCGGTGGCGGCCTGCTGGGCCGCGGGAAGCGGATGCTGCGTGCCGTGGATGGTGTCGATCTCAAGCTGAAGCGCGGCGAATGCCTCGGCCTCGTCGGCGAGTCCGGCTCCGGCAAGTCGACGGTCGCATTGTCGATCCTTGGCCTGCTGACACCGACGCGCGGCCGCATCGTGCTGGACGGGCAGGTCGTGAGGAGCAGGCAATCCGGCGATCGGAAGGCGTTGGCCCGCACCGTGCAGATGGTGTTTCAGGACCCTTACGCCTCGCTCAATCCGCGCCAGACCGTGCGTCGCACGTTAGAGGATCCCCTGCGGGTGCACGGCGTCACCGCGAAAAGCGAGATCGAGGACCGCGTCGCGACCATGCTGCGGCATGTCGGCCTCCGGCCGGAGCAGGCGGGTCGCTACCCGCATGAATTCTCCGGTGGCCAGCGCCAGCGCATCGGCATTGCCCGCGCCCTGATCCTCAACCCCAAAATCGTCATCTGCGACGAGCCGGTCTCGGCGCTCGACGTCTCGATCCGCGCCCAGATCATCAACCTGCTGCTGGAACTGAAGGACACGCTCGGCCTGTCCTACATCATGATCAGCCACGATCTCGGCGTCGTCGAGCATATGAGCGACCGCGTCGCCGTGATGTATCTCGGCCGCATCGTCGAGAACGGCCCCTGGCGCGAGATCTTCGAACGGCCGGCGCACCCCTATACGCAGGCCCTGATCGCCGCCATCCCGGATCCCTTGCGCCACGCCCCGCTGGCGACCACCGGCGGCGACCTTCCCAACCCGCTCAATCCGCCGAACGGATGCGCCTTCAGCCCAAGATGCCGTTATGCGGAGGCGGTGTGCCGGAGCGAGCCCGGGCCCGTGCTGGAGACTCGGGCCGATGGGCATGCGGTGAGGTGCTGGCTGACCGATGAGATCGGCGCAGAGAACCTTGCCCTATCACCATCACCCTGAGGTGGCCGCTCCTTCAGCGGCCCTCGAAGGGCGACGGCCCGGCTGGCAGCGTGGCCGTTCATCCTTCGAGGCTCCGCATGCGATGCTTTCGCATCGCCTGCTCCGCACCTCAGAGGCTGTGAATC